>JAISTB010000008.1 GCA_031272775.1 Fusobacteriaceae bacterium
CCGTGGTAACAAGTCAATGTCATGTCTGCCTCCCTTGTACCCGTATGGGGTTGTGTTGCCCTATTATATCATGTAAACCCGTTCCTGTAAAGGTTTTTTGGCCTGAATCCGGAATTCGAACGCCCACCCCCGCGCCCACGTAAAAAAATCAGGCCTTTCAGCCTGATTGACGTTTCATCTGGAGCGGGAAACGGGACTTGAACCCGCGGCTTTCACCTTGGGAAGGTGACACTCTACCACTGAGTTATTCCCGCGACGTTATTTATTTTACCACGGATCGCCCTTTTTTGCAAGTCTCTTTTTTGAAATCCCGAAAACGCCCGATTTCGCGGCTTTCTCCCTCCCCTTACTTGTATTCCCGGAACTTCTTTTCAAGCTCGATGGGCATCCATTTCTTGTAAAAGTTGAGGATCGCGATGGCGGGCCGGTGATCGGGCCGCCGTTTCAGAAGCTCCCGGTATTCGGCCTCCATTTTCTTGACGCTGTCAAAGTCCCTGACCTCGAAGATCTCGAAGAGCAGCCGCACAAGCTCCGTCTGGCTCTCGTCGGAGGCGCTGGTCTCCTTTCCGGCCTGGAAGGCCTTCAGCATATATTCCTTGGCCTTTTCCATATTGTTGAGGTACATGGTGCATTTGCCCAGAACCGAAGCGACCCGGCAGGCCGTGGCCTGGTCGGAAAAGGTGATTTCCTCAAAGATATCCCTTGTCCGGTTATAATATTTCTTGATGACGTCCTCTTCCCCGATATCGTAGCCGATCTCGAGCACGTAGCTGTACAGCTCGGCCTTCACTTCCTGGCTCTTCCCCTTGGCCAGGGACGTGTATTCGGCGATGGCTTCGTCGTATTTGTTGAGCGTGTTGTAGAGGTTGGCGAGGCTTTTGCGGCAAAGGAAAAAGTCCTGGTCGGTCCGGGCCTTTTTCATGAGAAATTTGAGCAGCTCCTCGGCCTCGTCTTTACGCTTGCAGCGGGCCAGCGCCCCCGCGTAGGCGATCCTGAGCGGCAGGAGTTTCGGGGACTTGTGGTCTTCTTCAACAAGTGTTTCTTCAAAATTTTCATAAATCCGAACGATTTCCCGGTATTCGCCGAGCCCTTCGTCTATGGCGAAGAGATCCGCCAAAATATCGGCGAGCCCCTGGGGCTTTTCGGCCGAGCGGTAGAAGTGCAGGCAGCAGATCAGGTATTTTCGCGCGCTTACGGGGTCTCCGGCTTCAAGGAACAGCCGGTAGATCTTGGCGGCCCAGTCGGCCCGTTTTTCTTCGGCCACGATGGAGAGCCCCTCGTCGAGGTCCCACTCCCGGGAGGCGATATCGGCGCTCCCGGCGTTTGTCGCTTCCGCGAGGTAAGCGAGGGCCTGGGCGTCTTTGCTCTTCAGGACTTCGTCGACGTTGATCCGGTCCCGAATGCCGCGTTCTTTGAGGATTTTCGACATATTTTCGCACAAGAGTCGCGCGAGCTCCGCGGACATGCTGCGTTTCCCGGTCTCGATCATGCCGAGGGACGTCCGGGAAATGACCCCCTCCGAGAGCTCCACCTGCGTGATTTTGTATTTTTTCCGCAATTGCAGTAACTTTTCGCCCGGTGACAAAAACATGTTTTTCTCCCTCCTGACTCAGTATGGAATTTCCCCGCGGGAATTTTTTTGTTCTTTGATTCAAATTATACATTATTTTTTTGCTTTTGTCACTGATTTCTTTGGATATTTTTAAAATTTCTTGACAGGTTTTGTTCCGGGGAAAATTCCTGTCAACTTTTATGGACATTTCCGGTCAATGCGAAAACGATTTTTCCGAAACGCCCGTTTTCCGGACAAAAAACGTTGACATGGAACGTAAAATGTGGTACAATGGCATAAATTTCAGTCCCGGGGGTGTGAAATGGAACGGCGCTTTATCCTGCAGATGAAAGGGATCACCAAATTGTTTCCCGGCGTACGGGCCCTGGACGACGTGACCCTTGAGGTCCTCGAGGGCGATATTCACGCCATTTGCGGAGAAAACGGCGCGGGAAAATCCACGTTGATGAAGATCCTTTCGGGCGTCTATCCCCACGGCTCCTACGAGGGACAGATCTTCTACAACGGCCGGGATATGGCCTTCAAAGACATCAAAGAATCGGAAAAGGCGGGGATCGCCATTATTCATCAAGAACTGACCAATATCCCCGAGCTTTCCATTACCGAAAACATCTTTCTCGGCAACGAGACCCTGCGGGGAGGGCTCATCGACTGGGACGCCCAGCGGCGAAAGACCGAAGAGCTCCTGGCCCGGGTGCGCCTCGATATCGATCCCGCAACGCCCATCAAAAACCTTGGCGTAGGCCAGCAGCAGCTGGTCGAGATCGCCAAGGCCCTTTCGAAAAACGTCCGCCTCTTGATCCTTGACGAACCGACGTCGGCTCTGAACGAAACCGACGCGGCCAATCTCTTTACGCTGATGCGGGACCTCAAAAGCCGCAACATCACCTGCATTATGATCTCCCACAAATTGAATGAAATCGCGGCCGTCGCTGACGCCGTCACCGTTATCCGGGACGGGCGAACCGTCGAGACTTTTTACGTGGGGCCCGGGGGCCTCGACGAGAATAAATTGATCCGGGCCATGGTGGGCCGGTCCTTGGAGAACCGTTTTCCGACCCACGAGTCAAAGCCCGGCGACGTGATCTTTGAAGTCTCGGGCTGGCGGGTGGAGGATCCCAATATCCCGGGACGCCTGATCTGCAAGGATTCGAGCTTTTTCGTGCGGGCGGGGGAAATCGTCGGCTTCGCCGGTCTTATGGGGGCGGGGCGCACGGAGCTCATGCGCTCTCTGTTCGGGAAGAATTTCGGGATCTGCCACGGGGGGAGCGTCAAGATCCGGGGGCGCGAGGTAAAGCTCGAAAATGTCGATGCCGCCATCCGGGAAGGGCTCGCCTATGTGCCCGAGGACCGGAAGACCCTGGGCTTGAATCTTCTTGACACCATTCGCAAGACCTTTGTGGCGGCAAATCTCCGGGGGATCCTGCGGGGGCCGCTCTTAGACCTCGACCGGGAATACCAGGTGGCCGAGCATTACCGGGAGACGCTGGGCGTCAGGACCAAAAGCGTCGATAACGGGGTCGTTACCCTCTCGGGGGGCAATCAACAGAAAGTGGTCTTGGGCAAATGGATGTTCACGGAGCCCGAGGTACTCATCCTCGACGAACCCACCCGGGGCATAGACGTCGGGGCCAAATACGAAATCTACAAGCTGATCCATCAGCTGGCGGATCAGGGTAAGGCCGTCATCTTCGTGTCCTCGGAGCTGCCGGAGCTGCTCGGCGTATCGGACAGGATTTATACGGTCTGCGAGGGGGCGATCACAGGCGTTCTGGATGTCGGGGAGGCCGATCAGGAAAAGCTCATGCGGATGATGACGGATACGGGAAACCCGCTCGCCAAGGCGGGTCCGGCAAAGGGGGAGGCGCTACATGGATAAAGTCAAACGGATTTTCGGCGGCAGGATCAGGCAATACAGCATGGTCGTGGCTCTCGTGGCCCTTGTCGTCATCTTCAATATCGCGTCGGGCGGAAGGATGGTCACCTCATCCAATTTCCAAAACCTGATCTCGGGCAATTCCTATGTATTGGTTTTGGCCATCGGCATGCTGATGGTCATCGTAATCGGGCAGATTGATCTTTCCGTGGGATCCGTGGCGGGATTCTCCGGCATGGTCATGGCATTGGCGGCCCGGGATCTGCACTGGCCCTGGTGGTGCGCGGTGTTATTGAGCCTCGCCATAGGGGCCGCGGCCGGAGCCTGGCAGGGCTTCTGGCTCGCGCAGGTGGGCATTCCCGGCTTTATTACGACCCTGGGCGGCATGATGATCTTCCGGGGCGGCGTCATCTGGCTTTCGCGCTCGATTTCGGTCCCCGCCCCTTCGCAACTCAAGATGTTTGGCGCGGGCTATCTGCCCGATTTCGGGCGGAATATCACCGGCATGAACAATTCCACGCTGGCTCTTGGCGTTCTGGCCATTTTGTCCTTCGCGCTCTCGCAGCTGCGCAGACGGCGGCGGGCAGCGGTCTTGAGCGGCAAGACCGAAGAACTCTGGCCCGTGGTGGTGCGGATCTTGCTCGTTGCCGTCGTCATCGCCTACCTGACCTGGATATTCGGGACCGGGCGTCCCGGCACGTCCTTTCCGGTACCGGGATTGATTTTGGCCGTGCTCGTCGTCATCTACCACACGATCACGCAACGGACCCGCTTCGGGCGGCATATTTACGCCGTTGGCGGCAACAAGACCTCGGCGGCCCTTTCGGGCGTCAACATCAAAAAAACCTATTTTCTCACGATGCTCAATATGTCCCTGCTGGCGGCTCTCGCGGGCATTATGTTCGTGGGGCGCTCAACGGCCGCCGGTCCCTCCGACGGGACCGGCTGGGAAATGGACGCCATAGCGGCGGTCTATATCGGCGGCGCGGCCGTATCGGGAGGCGTAGGGACCGTATTTGCCACGATGATCGGCGGGCTCACGATGGCGGTTTTGAATTCGGGGCTTATGCTGATGGGCGTCGGCGCCGACCGCACCCAGGTCATCAAGGGCTTTGTGCTTTTGGCGGCCGTAGCCCTCGACGTCTTCAACAAGAGCCAGGGCCGTCCTTCGATTATCGGCAGGCTTTTCCCGGCAAAGGAAAAACCCGCGCCCGAAACGCATGAATCCGGGGCAAAAACCTAGTCAGGAAGCCCGGCCGGCGGAGTTTTTCAAAGTCAAAAACGGCGATCGGGCTTATAATAACAGTCTTATGACTTAAAAAGGGAGGTTGTATGAACAGGAAAAAGCTATCTTGGTGGTCATCGGCGCTGATTGTGGCGGCGCTGGCCCTGACCGGCTTCGGAAAGACCGTCGCGGCCGCGGAGGGATTTCCCGCCGACGCCGCCATCGGCGTGGCGCTGCCCTGGATCGGCACCCAGAACTGGGCCGAGGCCGATGAGATGTTTAAAACCGAGCTCAAAAAAGCCGGGTTCAAGCCCATCGTGCAGCACGCCGACAACAAAGTGCCCCAGCAGCAACAGCAGATCGAGTCCATGATCCAGAACGGCGTCAAGGTCCTCGTCGTCGGTCCCATTGACGGATCCCAGCTGGGCGCGGTATTGGAAGAAGCCAAGGCCGAAGGCATCTATGTCGTAGGCTATGACCGACTTCTGGAAAACACGACGGCCGTCGACGGCGTCGTACAGTTCGGCAGCGTCAAGACCGGGGAATTGCAGGGTCAGGCCCTTCTTGACGGGCTCGCGAAGCTGAAGGGCAAAGGTCCCTACAACATCGAACTCTTCGGCGGCGGTCCCGCCGACCCCAACGCGCCCAATTTCTTCAAGGGCGCCATGAAGATCCTGCAGCCCAAGATCGACGACGGCACGCTGAAGATCGTTTCGGGCCAGAAGGAGTTCACCCAGTGCGCGACGCTGGACTGGGACAATTCCAAGGCCCAGGCCCGCATGGATTCCCTGCTTTCGGGCTTTTACGCCGACAAGGAAATCCACGGCGTGCTCTCCCCCAACGACGGCATCGCCCGGGCCATCATCACGGCTTCGGAGCAGGCCGGACAAAAGATACCCGTCGTTTCCGGGCTTGACGCCGAGAACGAGACCGTCAAATGGATCTGGGAAGGCCGGCAGTATTCGACCGTGGCCAAACCCACCGACGTCCTGGTAGGAAAAACCATCGAGATCATCAAGTCTCTGCAGGCCGGAAAGGGCATGCCCGCCCCCGATACCACGACGCCCAACGGCAAGAAAGACGTGGGTCTCTATGAACTGGCGCCCCTGGTGGTGACAAAGGAAAACGAAAAAGAAGCCTTCGCCAACGATCCCGGCCGTCTCGAGCTCCTGAAGTAGGAGAGCGCGGCGGGAAACTCCGGCGCAAAAAGTCAAAAAAATCAAAAATCAGCGCAAAAAGACGGAAAATTTCTTCCGTCTTTTTTTTTTGGAGACCGCCACAATGTGGAAATTTTCGTTCAAAGTGAAAACTGTTTTTGGTCGCTTTGTGTTTTTGTTTTCCCGGAAACAGTGAATTTTGATCAAAAAAACGGAGTCGTGAAAATTTTTTCAGTTCCCTTTTTGCGGAAAGTGTGCTATAATATAAGACACATATTTTTATGCGGAAAAAATTTCCATTTTTGTTGTTATTGTCGTAACACAGAAGGCAGCAGCATTTTTTTCATTGTGTCCATATTTGCCGCATTGGAATAGAATCGAATAAAACCGAAAAGAACGGAAAAAAAGAAGGAGAACCATGGAGCGTTTGATTCTGCTGGATACCAGCGCGATGATGTACCGGGCCTATTACGCCAACATGCACTTTTTTACGAGAACGGAGCCCACGGGCGCCGTCTATGGATTTACCAACACGCTCCTTTCCGTGATCAACACGTTTTCCCCCGACTATATGGCGGCGGCCTTTGACGTCAAGCGTTCGGAACTCAGGCGCACGCAGCTCTACGAGTTTTACAAGGACCAGCGGGAAGCGGTCCCCGAAGATCTGCTGCTGCAGATCCCGAGGATAGAGGAGACCCTCGACTGCTTCGGGATCAAGCGCTGCAAGGTCAAGGGCTACGAGGCCGACGACGTCATGGGGACGCTGGCGGCGCGCTTTGCCGCGGAGGATCTCGAGGTCGTCGTCGTGACCGGCGACAAGGATCTGGCCCAGATTCTGGCCCCCAACATCAAGATTGCCCTTTTGGGGAGGGGCGAGGGCGGCGATCGTTTCAAGCTTATCGAAACGTACGCCGACGTCGTGGCCTACCTCGGCGTGGGTCCCGACAAGATTCCCGATCTCTTCGGGCTCATCGGAGACGCCACCGACGGCATCCCGGGCGTGAGAAAAATCGGTCCCAAGAAGGCCATTCCGCTTTTGGAGCGCTTCGGGACCATCGAGGGAGTCTATGAAAACCTCGACAAGCTGACGGAAATCCCCGGCATCGGGAAATCTCTTGTCGAAAATATCAAAGAGGACAGGGAAACGGCTTTTCTCTCCCGGACGCTGGCCACCATCGACAAGGAAGCCCCGGTCAAGGCCAAACTGACGGATCTCGCCTGGGGCATAGATCGCGACAATCTCTATAAACTTTTCAAAAAGTTAGAGTTTAAGGGCCTTATCAAAAAGCTCAAACTGGACGAAGGGGAGGAAGCCCCCCGGCTTTTCGAGGAAAAGGGGGACGCCGAAGCGAAGGCCGAAATGCCCGCGCCGGAAGCGGTAAATAGGGGCGCGCAAGGAGAGGCCCCGGTCAATCCTGTCCCGGAACGGGTCGTCATTCCCGAACGGGCGCTGAATTTTCTCCTTGCGGATACAGACGAGGCCTTTTCGGCTCTGAAAGAGGACGCGGCCAAAGCCACGGAAATCGCTTGCTTTGTGACGGCGGCGGGCCTTGCCCTCTCGACCCCTGAGAAGGACTGGTATATTCCCCTGGGGCATTTGTCTCTCCTCCACAAAAATTACGACGAAGAAACGGTCCGGGGCTGGTTTTCGACCCTCGAAGCGAATATCGTCTCCTGGAACGCGAAACTTCTCTGGAACCGTGGATTTTCCATAAAAAAGCTCAGCCTCGATCTCATGATCGGCTGGCATCTCTTGACCTCCTCCTCCAAAGAGGACATGGATCTGCCGATTGAAAAACTCAAAGAGACGGAGCTTCGCTCCTACGCCGATACCTTCGGCAAAGAGGACCCCGTAAAGCTCGCTCCCGCCGATTACGGCCTCTATCTGGCCGAGCGGTCCAAGGGCCTCTTGGAGATCTCCGGGGCCATGATTTCGGAACTGCAAGAAAAGGGCCTTTACGATGTGCTCTGTACGATCGAGCAGCCGCTGATCCGGGTACTCTCAGCCATGGAAAGAACGGGGATCGCCATTGATCCCGGATATTTCGCGGCTTACGGCAAAGAGCTGGGACAGGCCGTGGACGCGGCCCAGGAACGGATTTACGGTCTCGCCATGGGGAGCTTCAATCTCAATTCCCCCAAGCAGCTGGCCGAGGTACTCTTTCTCAAACTCAATATCCCGCCGGTCAAAAAGACAAAGACGGGCCTTTCCACAGACGTCGACGTCCTGGAGGACCTGAGCCGGCAGGGCTACGAGATCGCCGAGGCGCTTCTCGAATACCGCAAATTGTCCAAACTCAAAAGCACTTACGTGGACCCGCTGCCGGCCATGGCCGACGGGGAAAACCGCATCCACACGACATTCAACCAGATCGGGACCGCCACGGGCAGACTCTCCTCGCAAAATCCCAATCTGCAGAATATACCGGTCCGCAGCGAGGAAGGGATCCGGATCCGGGAAGGCTTCGTGGCCGGGCCCGGAAAACGCTTCCTGGGCATCGACTATTCCCAGATCGAACTGCGGGTTTTGGGGGAAATGTCCGGCGACGCCAACCTCATCGAGGCCTACCGGAACGGCGAGGACCTCCACGCGAGAACGGCGGCGCGGCTCTTCGCGGCCCCCGGAGAGACCGTCACCCGGGAACAGCGGGCCATGGCAAAGACCATCAATTTCAGCATTATTTACGGCAAGACCCCCTTCGGGCTCTCCCGGGAACTCAACATCACGCCCCGGGAAGCGGGCGACTACATCGAAAAATATTTCGCCGAATATCCGGCGGTCAAGGATTTTGAGCGCAGGATCATCAAGGGCGCCGAGCAAAAGGGCTGGACGGAAACCTGGTTCAAGCGCAGACGTTATATCGACGGCATCAATTCCGCCAACCGCAACATCAAGAACCAGGCCGAGCGCATGGCGGTCAATTCCGTGATCCAGGGGACGGCCGCCGAGATCATCAAAAAGGCCATGTGCGGGATTTGGGCCTTGATCCGGGATTGTGACGATATCCGGCTCCTGCTGCAGGTCCACGACGAGCTGATCTTCGAGATCGACGAAGACCGCGTCGACTATTGGCAGCCGCGGATTGAGGAAATCATGCGGACTTGCGTGACATTCACCCGGGTGCCCCTCGAAGTCAATAGCAAAGCCGGGCCCGACTGGGCCAAGATCAAATAGCGGAGGGAGCGCCATGTCCTATACGGCCAAAGTCAAGCGCGAGCTCTTCCGGCTGCCCGATCTGACGGCGGCCCAAAAGACGGCGGAGCTGGCGGGAATCCTATCCTGCAAGAACGCCCTCTTTCCCGACCGCGTCCTGCTCCAGGTCGAAAGTCTCGACGTGGCCAAGCGGGTCTGGGTCCTCGTGCGGGAACTCACCAAGCTCAAAATGGGCATTAAATACAGCGTCAGCAAAAAACTGGGGGCCCACCGGGTCTTTACGGTGCAGATCGTCCGGCAGCGGGGATTCGCGGAATTTACGCGGCAGCTGACGGCGGCCCGGGACGGGGCGAGAACGGGAGAAGGGGAGCGGGACGCTTTTATTCGCGGCATTTTCCTCGCCTGCGGCTATGTGAAGGACCCCCGGCGGGAATACGCCCTCGATTTCTTTATGGACAACGAGCGGCTGGCCTGGGAACTGTTTACGCTCTTTGAGCGCGTGGGAAAAAAGGCTTCGCTGACGAAAAAACGCAGCAAATTTCTCCTCTACCTCAGAAACGCCGAGGATATCAAGGACCTCCTGATCCTCATGGGGGCTCTGGGCGAGTATTTTAATTTTGAAAATGTGACGATCTTGAAAGACCTCAAGAATAAGACCGTGAGGCAAATGAACTATGAGCTCGCCAACGAGACAAAGACGCTGGCCACGGGACAGCGGCAAATGCGGATGATTACGGCGATTCGAGATAAGATCGGTTTTGACGCCATGTCCGACGTCCTTACGGAGGCCTGTCTCGCGAGACTTGAGAACCCGGAAGCCTCGTTACAGGAAATCGCCGATTCCCTGGGCATTTCGAAGTCCGGACTCCGGAACAGACTCAGACGGGTAGAGGAAATTTACAAAACCATAAACGCAGCGGGAGAAAATACAGATGGAAATCATTCATGACAGTTTTACTTTGACGGAATCGGGCGCCCCTTCGTATATCGCCATCGGGTCCTTTGACGGGATCCACGCGGGACACCGGAAGCTTATCGCCGGGACCATCGAAAAAGCGCGGGCGCAAAAGGGACGCGCCCTGGTCTTTACGTTTGCCAACCATCCGCTGGAAATCGTAAAGCCGGACTTCCGACCGCAGTTTCTGACGACCACGGCGGAAAAAATCGAGATCCTTCAGGGCACGGGCATCGACGCCCTGGTGTTGCAGCCCTTTACGCGGGAATTCGCGGCCATGTCCCCCGAAGCCTTCCTCACGATGCTGAAGGAAAAGCTGAACGCCCGGGAAATCTTCGTGGGCTTCAATTTCACGTTCGGAAACAAAGGCGCGGGCAATGT
This sequence comes from Fusobacteriaceae bacterium, assembly GCA_031272775.1. Lineage (NCBI taxonomy): Bacteria > Fusobacteriati > Fusobacteriota > Fusobacteriia > Fusobacteriales > Fusobacteriaceae > Fusobacteriaceae bacterium. The sequence goes on from JAISTB010000008.1 coordinate 10,322, forward strand.
GGAGACGCTTAAGGAACTGGCCCCGGGTTTGGGCCTTGACGTTACGGTCCTCCCGGCCTTTCAGATCAAGCGGAAGACCGTGAGCTCGACCCTGATCCGCAACTGCATCAAAGAAGGGAAAATTACCGAGGCCAACGATTATTTGGGCTATCCCTTCGGCGTCTCGGGGGAAGTCGTCCACGGCGAAAAAATCGCCCGGGATCTGGGTTTTCCCACGGCAAACGTCCTTACGACCGATAAAATCGTCCCCCTGTACGGGGTCTACGGCGGCGTGGCCGAGATCGAGTATTCGGGCAAAAAAAGGCCCTGCCTGATCAATGTGGGCCCGCCCAAGACGGCCGGGTCCGACAGCCAGGTCTTCGAGGCCCATGTGTTGCAATACGCCGGGGATCTCTACGGCAGGTCCATCCGGATCGGCTTCCTGGCCCGCCTGCGGGATCAGAAGAAATTCGCGAATACCGAGGAATTAAAAAACGCCATCGCCCTCGACGCCGAGAATTGGAGCCGTGAATACCGGCTCAACTACGCCCTGAAATTCGGCGACGACGATACTGATACGGAACAAATCATACTAAAATTGGACAAATTTGAAGGACCTCTTGATCTGCTGCTGGAACTCGTGAGCCGAAAAAAGCTCAAAATCAGCGAGATTCCCTTGTCCCAGCTTATCGACGAATATCTCGAGGTCATCAACCGGGCCAAAAATCAGCCCGGCGGCAAGGCTTCGGCCTTCCTTGAGGAAAAATCCGAGTTTATGGTCGTGGCGGCGGAGCTTCTGGACCTCAAGGCCAAGGCCGTCATCGACATCGTCAACTATCGCGAGGAAGAAAAGGCCTGGCAGACAAAACTCGAAGAATACGCCATTTTCAAGGAACTTTCGGAAAAACTGAAAGGTCTCGAAAACGAATACAACATCTCCTATTCCCGGACAGGCGGCCAGAAAATCAAGCCCAGGCCCATGCGGGACGTCAATATCGGGGAATTGCAACCCCTCGATCTCTTCCGCTCTTACGCGGCCCATATGCGGGAGCAGAAGGAGGAGCTGATCGACATTATCCTCGAGAGCAGCTATTCCATCGGAGAAGTGGCCGAAGCGCTCTACGAGGCCATTCAAATCGAACACCGGACCTATGACTGGATTTTCGACCGGGCCATTGACCGGATGCACCTGATTTATCTCTTCCTTTCGGTGCTGGAACTCTACAAGGACGGCTACATCGCCCTGGGGGTCGACGGCGTCGACGGGACCGGCAGGGTCTGGACGGCGCTTTCCGCGGCCAATGAGGCGCAAAATGTTTAAAAGCGGGATCTCCGTCATGATCATGATCAGCCTCTCCCGGGTCCTGGGCCTCGTCCGGGCCACCATCGTCGCGTCATATTTCGGCGCGGGAGCCGTGACGGACGCCTATTTCAGCGCCTTCAAGATAAGCAACTTTTTTCGTCAGCTTTTGGGCGAAGGGGCCCTCGGGAACGCCTTTATCCCCGTCTACAATGAGACCGTCGTCGGCGAAGGGGAGGCCCGGGGGAAGACGCTTATTTTCTCCATATTGAATTTGATTTTTCTCTTCAGTACGGCGGCGACGCTCGTGATGATCGTCTTCGCGAGACCGATCCTAAGTGCCATGGCCGCGGGCTTTGACCCCGCCACCAAGGATCTGGGGGCAAGTCTTTTGAGAATCATGGCCTCCTATTTCATCCTGATCAGCCTTTCGGGCATGATCGCGGCGATACTGAACAATTTCAAGAAATTCGCGGTGCCGGCCTCGACGTCGATCTTCTTCAATATCGCCGTCATCGTCGCGGCCCTTCTTCTGAGCCGGCGCTACGGGATTTACGCCCTGGCCTTCGGGGTCCTCGTCGGGGGGCTCCTGCAATTGTTGGTGGTCCTGCCCTCGTTTTTCGCGATTGTGCGGGAATACCGCTTCCGGATCGACTGGCATGATCCCGCCCTCCGGAAGATCTTTCTCCTGATGGGGCCCATGCTCTTCGGCATCGTCGCCCGGGAGATCAATACGTTTATCGATCAGCTCTTCGCGTCTTATCTGGACGCCGGAGGCGTGACGGCCCTTGAAAACGCCACGCGGCTCTATCTCATGCCCGTGGGGGTCTTCGGGATCTCTCTTGCCACCGTGGTCTTTCCGACCATGTCCCGGGCCATCGCCCGAAAGGATAACCATACGACGGAACGAACCCTGGTAAAAGGGCTCAATATCCTGCTTTTTCTGATTATCCCCTCCATGGCGGTCCTGACCGTCTTCGCGAGGCCCGTGATCCGTCTCGTCTTCTCCTACGGCAAGTTCGGCGAAGAAGCCGTGACCGTGACCTCGGGGGCGCTTTGTTACTACGCGCTGGGGCTCTTCTTCTATACTGGCGTTCACCTGATGACCCGGGCCTTTTACGGCATGAAGGACAGCCGGATTCCCGTGACCCTGTCGGTCATCACGATCGCCGTCAATATCGGGCTCAATTTTCTTTTCATCGGGCCCATGCGCTACAAGGGACTGGCCCTTGCCACCGCCGTCGCTTCGGGCGTCAATTTCACGCTTCTTGTGGCGATTTTCCGCCGGAAATATCTGCGTTTTCCGCTGCGGGGAAGTCTCCTCTTTCTGGGAAAAGTCCTGCTGACAACCGCTGCCGCGTTGTCGGCGGGTTGGTACATAAAACATACGGTCGCGAAACTCATGGTTTTCGGCCTGGTCTACACGGCCCTATGGGCCCGGGCGTTAATCACAAAGAAAACGGAGGTATTTTAAATGACAAAGGACTACAACTTCAGTGTCTATACGCCGAGACACATTGCGCGTGAAATCGTCAAAAATACCCTCGACAACTATTTCGGGGGGAAGGCAACGATCGAAAAACTGAACCGGATACGGATGTGCGACATCGCGTGCGGCAGCGGAAACATCCTTGTTCTGGCATTGGAGGAGCTGATCCGGCTCTCGAAAAAGCTCACGGGACATTATTCCTACTCTGAGCACTGGATCTCGGGTTATGACATCAATCCCGAAGCGGTGGAACTGGCCCGCGCGAAATGTCAGGAAATCTTGCGGAAATATCATCTCAGGGAAAGAGTCCATATTTTCTGTCAGGATTCGTTGGAGCTCCGGCGCAAATTCAACCTGATCGTGGGGAATCCCCCCTATCTGGGCGAAAAGAACAACAAGGAAATCTTCCAGAAAGTCCGCGCCACGGAGTTCGGCAAAAAGTATTACGAGGCCAAGATGGATTATCTGTATTTCTTCATCGAGAAGGCCGTGGAGCTCCTGGACAAAGACGGCATTTTTACCTACATCACGACCGATTACTGGATGAAGGCCGACGGCGCGCGGATCCTGAGGGCGACGCTGAAGGAACGGGGGAATTTCCTGATTATTCACGATTTCGGGACTTCGCTGTTCAAAAAGGCCATCGGTCAGCACAACGTGATTTTCACGTGGAAAAAATCCGTGGAGACCGACGAGGAAGTGGACGTCAAATTTTTGGAAGAGTCCTTCAAGACTCACAATTCCGCGATTTACGACAAGGGCGGACGGCTTGTCCTCGCCAACGACGACGTCATGGCCTTCAACCGGAAGATCATCCGGCGGGCCAATTACAAGCTCGAAGAGCTCGTCAACATCAATCAGGGCCTCGTGTCGGGCTTTGACGACGCCTTTGTGGTTGAGGAGTACCGGGAGGAATTCAAGTCCTTCCTCAAGCCCTTTTACAAGAACAAGGACATCGGAAAATACAGCGTTTCCGACAAGAACCGCTACTGGATCCTCTACCTCGACGGCACAAAGAAAATGACGAAGCCCGTGGAACGGCATCTGACGCGCTTTCAGGAGAAACTCTCGGGACGCCGGGAAGTGACCCGGGGAACGATCCCCTGGTGGCAGCTCCAATGGCCCCGGGAGGAGAAGATTTTCAAGGAACCGAAGATCATCGCCCGCCAGCGCTGCAAGGACAACAATTTCGCCTACAGCGACAAAGAGGTCTACAGCTCCGCCGACGTGTACTTTATCACGCGAAAGAGCGAAAAGATCAATCTCTTTTATATCCTCGGCTATCTGAATTCGCAGCTTTTTGCCCAGTGGTTCCGCTACAACGGCAAATGCAAGGGGGAGGTCCTCGAGTTCTATTCGACGCCCCTCAGGGAAAGTCCGGTCTTTTATCCCAAGGATCAGGAGGAAGTGAATTTTATCGGAGAGTTGGTGAAAAAGCAGATCCACGACTTTTCACCGGTGCGGGAAAGGATCATCAACAGGCACTTCTATGAAAAATTCGGCGTGAGCGCCGAATCCGCCGAAATCAATTGAGATCTTTGGTGAAAATTTTTCCAAAAATCAGTTGCCCTTCCGGCCAAAATCGGGTATAATTGGAAAAGAGGAGGGGACTATGGGATTCTTGTTTGGCAATAAAGAGGAGCTTGAACGAAAGATCGAAGAACTGACCGGAGAAATTGCCGGGCTGAATAAGGCTGTCGCTTCCAAGAATACGACGATTACGACGTTGAAGGACGAAAACAACGGGCTCAAGGCCGAGATGACCCGGGAACTTGACCGGCAGGCGACATTGGGCAAGCAGATCGAGATTCTGGGCAATGAGCTCAAAGAAAAAGACGGACTCCTGGAGGCGCTCAGGGCCGAGGCCGAGGAGCTCAAGGCCAAATCCCTTTCGGGGCGGCAGATGGAGATCGTCGAGAAAAATCTCAAAGACAACCAGCGGATTATCGCCGATTACAAGGCCGAGACGGAGCGTCTGGGCAATCGGATCAGGGGCCTCGAAAATGAGAACCGCCGCCTGACGGAGCTTCTTTCCATTAACGGCCTTTCGGCCGGGGATCCAGACCGCAGGCGCTGTACCTACAAGATCCCGCTGGAGATTTTCTTCCCGATCAAGGAATATCAGGAAATCATCGATAAACTGCATGAAACGGGGATTTTCTTCGTGCAAGACATCGGGGGGATCCTGGGGTCCGAAGCCATGGCCGGCGCCCGCAAGCAGCCCGAGGCCGCCAAGAAAGTGCAAAACTTTGAAAAGGGGCGCATGAGCTGGCAGGTGCGGACGACCCTCGTGAAGGGGGAGCCCATCACGACGGTTTTCAAGAAAAAGAAAAAATTCAGCCAGTATCTGGCCGAGCAGGGGCTCGAGTTTATGGACGAGCTCGCCGACTTCGACTGGACCGCGCTGCAGAATACCAGTTTTACGGGATCGCAGATGCGGGAGTTTCAGGAGACGGCCGAGGAGTATTTCAGGAATAATACCATAGGGTAAATCAAAAGGCCGTCGCGCGCGCGACGGCCTTGTTTTTGCTTGTCCTCAGTTCAGTCCAGCCCCACCACATTGACGCGCTCTTCGGGCACGCCGTCGCGGATTTCTTCCCGGGTCGCCGTCGTATAGAGGAGCTTGTTGCCGGTATCGGGCCGGATATAGAGATAGCGGTCATTGCCGGGATCGGGGATCCGGACGCTGACCCGCTTTGTCTGCAGGATGTCCAGCAGATTGGCCTGGGCGCCGGTCACGTCGGTGTAGTAGATCTCGGCTGTGGACTCCCCGGCTTCGTAGACTTCCTCCCAGCGCAGGGCCGGGCTGCCGGGCGAAAGGATGCACTGAAACTTGTTTTTGTTGTTGTAGCCCACGTAATAGCGGAAATCGTCGGCGTTTTTGAATTCCTCCACGGGCGTTTGCGCCGCGTACTTGATCCGGCCGCCCTTCTTGGCGAGGAGCAGCCCGAAGGATACGCCGGTCTTGCAGTTGGCCCGGGAATAGTCGCGGTTGAGCTCGGCCGGGTACAGCGTATACTGAAAGACCCCCAGCCGGTTCGTCTCGGCCGTTTTCCGCCTGAAGACCTCCGTAATCACGGGATGGTTTGATCCCACGCCGCCGACGAAAATCCGGATGTCCCGGCAGTTCGTATATGAGGCGAGTCTTGCGAACAGGGTCTCCATCGTATGGAAAAAGGCGTCGACCACATGGGTCACGGCGTTTTCGAAAATCTCCGCCAGTTCTTCAAAATCGAGGGTCAGCGGGATGTTGCGGATCCATTGGCCCCGTTTGGTACAAAGCGTGACGTTCGCCATATCGTAGGGATAATCGGCCCCGGCGTTGGCGGGCCTCTCCAGATACGGGCGCAGGGCGTTTTTGACGGCCTCGATGTTGTAGAGGGCGTCGGGCTGGCCCCAGCGGGCGTAGCCGAAGAAATCCCCGGGCAAAAGATCGATGTCATAGGCCCCCAGGACGTCGGGGTTTCCTTGAAGGACCGCCGCCGCCATTTCCGTGAGGACGCTCTCGGTCCCGAAACGCTTGTCTCCGTAGGCCCCGTAGTCCTCAAGGACGTAGTCGCAGTCTCTGCGGCCCGAAGGGCGCACAAAACCGAAACCGAAGTCGGCGCCGTGGGCGTCGGTCACAAAGGATCCGTAGAGGAGCGTCTTGTCATCCCGGGGGGCGAGATCCCGCTGGCTGACGGAGGCGGCGGCGAAGGCCGCGGCCCTTGACGCGCCGTAGGACACGTTGAGCCTTTGCATGACGTCGTCATCGGAAAGGACGCCGAGAGGCAGGGATTTTTTGATGCCCCGGGTAAAGGACGCGAGGATCCGCTCCCGGATATTGCGGGCGAGCCTCGGGGTCCACGAGAGCGTGTAGTCGAGGTAAATCCCGCTGTGCATGTTGTTGAGGTAGCTGCCGAGATAATAGGCGTAGAGCTCCACATAGTCGACGCCCTCGACGCTTTTCCCCGTGAGGTCCGTAATCAAGCCGGTATCCGCGCCGTCCGCGGCCGCCAGCGCCTCCATGGAAAGGGGCGAGAGGTCGGTCAGGGACGTGCGCGGGCGTCCGGCAATGCTGTTGTAATCGGCGAGAAATTTTGTCAGGTCGCGCGCCGTCAAGGCCGAAGCGTTTTCATAGAGATAACGCTTGGAAAAGGCGTTCCGCCCGAGGACCACAGGCAGTGTGTAGTCGTTTTCGGACTGACAGGAAACGAGCGTCGACCTCGGCCCGAAATCAATCCCCACAGCCCCGCCGCTCCGGATGTCGTTGACGGGGTCGCCCGCGTAGAGTGGGCGGTCCGTCCTGATCTCGTGATACTCCTTTGTGAGCGCGCAGGGGAAGATGTCCCAGTGGCCGTAGCGCTTGTCATAGACCCGTTCCGGGGAATAGGAAATAAGCCCGAGCCGTTCCGCGTCCGCGTTTAGCAGACGTCTGCCGAGAACATCGGCGCTTATCATAAATTTCCCGGCGATTACCGCGTCCCGGAGTTTTTTCTCGTCGCAATCGACGACGGCGCCGTCCGGGGCAAGCCGCAGCGCGTAAGTACGGAAATCCGAGAGAAGCTCCCTGTAGAGGTTCCGGCAGCTTGCCGGAAGATCCCGGGGCGTCAACCCTTCTTCGAGCCAGATAGCCAGCATCTCACGATCAGAGACAACAGTCGCGTTCTCTCCGCGTAGCCGGTGGATCCCGATCAGGGCGCCCTCATCGCCGCCATAGGCGCTGGAAAATGTATAGTAAAAAAGGACAAGATCTTCCGCTTGGTACGAAAGATCCGCCGAATTGTATTCGCGGAATTTCAGATAATAGTCGCCAAACTTGAAGGGATGGCTTGTGGATCTGGAAAAGGCCGCCTTCACTTCCCCCGCCGTGGGGAAATCCCAGCTGAGACCGTTTCCTTCGGCGTAAAAGGCGAGTTCTGAGGCCAGCAGGGCCTTCCGGTTTTTCCGGAAATCTTTTTTCGGAAAATCGCGAAATACCGGAAAAAGCGCTGTGACGGTCTTATCGTAGTAGACGTTCATCCCTTCGATAAAAAACCACGGCGCATGTAAAAATTCCCCCAGATCTTCCTCGAGCCGGGCGAGGAGACCCGCGTAGTATGTCCGGACATTCTCCAGATAGAGGTCTTTTGTGATATCCTCAGTCCGAAGGATTGTAGTAGATGTTTCCATTTGGCCTCCGATATCGCTTTACGACTTGTTTCTGATTTTATTATAGACGTTTTTGCCCGGAAAATCAAGAGAAAGTTTTGAAACTCTCGTCATATTTCGGAAGTTTCTGATTTTTTCTGACATATCTGAAGAAATTCTCCCTATTCTCTGACAATTCTGACTTTTCTGACAAAACTCTCCCGACTTTCCTTGACGACTCAGGCGAAACGTGGTATACTATAAGAAAATATTCTGAAAAGGGAGGTTTGACATGCTCGAGAACACGACGTCCGAATTCAAACGCGAGTACAACGACAAAGCGAAAAATACCATGCTTGCCTTTCTGAACACAGACGGCGGAACGCTGTATATCGGCCTGGATGACGACGGTTCCGTATACGGCGTTGACGGCGACGTTGACCTGGAGGCCCGCCGGATCGCCTCCGGCTTCAGAGATTCGGTCACGCCCGATCCTTCGGGTTGGTTCTCGGTCGAGCCTGAATATCGGGACGGAAAAACGATCATTGTCGTGAAGATCAAACGGGGCGCGTCTGCGCCCTATTGCTATACAGCCGCCGGATTGACGCCTCAGGGCGTCTACGTCCGGATCGGGAGCAATACGGTCAGGGCGACTTATGAACATATCCGTCAAATGATCAAGGATAACGGGGCGGGCCAGTTTATTTCCGAATTATCCATAGAGCAAAACCTCATATTTACCGAGGCGGAAAGAATTTTCGCGGAGAAAGAGGTCAAATTCGGCCCCGCGCAAAAAAGATCCCTCGGGTTGATCAATCCCGACGGACGTTACACCAATCTGGCTTTGATTCTGTCCGACCAATGTCCCTATACCACCAAAGTCGCCATATTTGAAGGGGCGAACAAAGCCAAGTTCAAAGACCGGAAAGAGTTTACGGGTTCTCTGTTCAAGCAAAATGAAGACGTAAACGCCTATCTTAACGTATTTAACCGGATTCGCGGGACCTTTGAGGGCATCTACCGGATCGATCACCCGGATTATCCGGAAATCGCTATTCGCGAGGCTTTTGTGAACGCCTTGATCCACCGGGATTATTCGATTGAGGGCAGTATTTTGGTCAGCATGTTTGATGACCGGCTGGAATTTATGTCCCTCGGCGGGATCATGCCCGGTGTGACCCATGAACTGATGCGCCTTGGGGTCTCTGTGACCAGGAACGAAAAACTGGCGCGCATCTTTTACCGGCTGAATGTCATCGAGGCTTACGGAACTGGAATACCGCGCATATATGAGGCCTATGAGGCCTGTGAAATCCAACCCGAAATTCCCGTCGTTGACGGCGGTTTTCTGATCCGGCTCCCCAACAGGAACTTTTCCGGTGAAAAGAGGGAAAATTCCGGAGAACTCCCGGAAGGGAGCAATGAGAAAAAAATCGTGGACGGGTTCAAAAATGAGCGCTTTTCTAAAGAAAATGCCGCGGAATTCCTCGGAATTAGCCCCAGCGGGGCTTACAAGCTGCTTCAACGAATGACAAAATCGGGGATTCTGGCCGCGACAAAAGACAGGAACCGCTGGGTGTATCAGGTGAGGGCGGTATAATACCATTGAATAAATAATCAGGAGGAAGAAATGCACATTATTCGGAAGAAGAAAATCCTTACGGAAAACATCATCTATATGGATGTGGAAGCGCCGGACCTCGCGAAGGCCGCCCAGCCGGGCCAGTTTTTGATCGTGAAGGCCGGAGAGGAGGGCGAGCGGGTGCCGCTGACGATCTGCGACTACGACCGGAAAGCGGGGACCGTGGCCATCGTCTTTCAGGTTGTGGGCCCCAGCACACAGAAAATGGCCGCTTTGAATGAAGGCGACGCCTTTGCCGACGTCGTGGGCCCCTTGGGCAGGCCATCGGACTTTTTAACCAAGCCCCTGGAAGAGCTGCGGCAAGAGCGCTTTCTCTTTATCGCGGGGGGCGTGGGGACAGCCCCGGTCTATCCCCAGGTCAAATGGTTCAAGGCCAGGGGTCTCGCGGCCGACGTGATCATCGGCACGAAAAACAAAAATACTCTGATTCTGTGGGATGAAATGAAGGCCGTGGCCGACACGGTCTTTCTCTGTACCGACGACGGCTCGGCGGGGATGCACGGCCTTGTGACCGACATGCTGAAAAAACTCGTCGCCGAGGACAAGAGACGCTATGACGAAGTCGTCGCCATCGGTCCCATGATCATGATGAAATTCGCGACGCTGACCGCCAGGGAACTGGGTCTTCCGATCACGGTCTCCCTCAATCCCCTGATGGTTGACGGGACCGGCATGTGCGGCGCTTGCAGACTGACCATCGGCGGCCGCGTCAAATTCGCCTGCGTCGACGGGCCTGAATTTGACGGCTACGCCGTTGATTTTGACGAAGCCATGAAGCGGCAGAACATGTTCAAGACCGCGGAAGGCCGGAACATGCTGAAAGCGGCCGATTGCGGGCTCAGCCACAGTCCCGCCTGCCCCGCGGAGCCCGTGGAAAATCCCGTATTCCCCAAGGGGAAGCGGGTCCCTGTCCGGGAACAGGCGCCCGATGTCCGCAACAAGAATTTTGACGAAGTCTCCTACGGCTACAATCTCGAAGAAGCCAGGGCCGAAGCCGCCCGCTGCTTGCAGTGCAAAAATCCTCTCTGCGTCCAGGGCTGCCCCGTAGCCATCGACATTCCGGGCTTTATCCGGGAGATCAAGGCCGGAAATCCCGCGGCCGCAGGGGCCGTTTTGCTCCGGTACTCCAATATCCCCGCCATCTGCTCCCGGGTGTGCCCCCAGGAGACCCAGTGCGAGGAACGCTGCGTCGTGGGCATCAAGGGAGAACCCGTCTCCATCGGGAAACTGGAGCGCTTCGCGGGCGATTACCTGCTGGAACACGGGGCCGACTACGTGCGGGAGCCCGCCAAAGGGCAATCGGTCGCCGTCATCGGCTCGGGGCCCGCGGGACTCACCTGCGCCGGGGATCTGGCGAAGCTCGGCTATGACGTCACGATCTTCGAGGGCCTCCATAAGACCGGAGGCGTTCTCTCCTACGGCATTCCGGAGTTTCGTCTGCCGAAAAACCGCGTCGTGCAGGTCGAAATCAAAAACCTTGAAAAATTGGGCGTGCGCTTTGTGACCAATACGGTCATCGGAAAGACGCTGCCCTTGGATGATTTATTCCAAGAAAAGGGCTTTTCAGCGGTCTTTATCGGCACGGGGGCGGGCCTCCCGAAATTCATGGGCATCCCGGGAGAGACTCTGAACGGCGTCATATCGGCCAACGAATTCCTGACCCGGGTCAATCTCATGAAGGCCAACGAAGCGGCCTATGATACGCCGGTGGTCCTGGGGAAACGGGTCGCCGTCGTAGGCGGCGGGAACGTCGCCATGGACGCCGCCCGGACCGCCAAACGTCTCGGGGCGGAGGTCGAGGTCCTGTACCGCCGGAGCGAAAAGGAGCTTCCCGCGAGGCTCGAGGAGATCCAGCACGCCAAAGAAGAAGGCGTCAATTTTCAATTCCTCGTGTCGCCCGTGGCGCTTACGGGAGACGCCGACAACTGGCTCACGGAAGTAAAGCTCATCCGTATGTCCCTGGGCGAACCCGACGAGAGCGGCCGGGCAAAGTTTACGGAGATCCCCGGCAGCGAGTTTACGCTTCCCATGGATACCGTGATCATGTCCCTGGGCACGTCCCCCAATCCCCTGATTGCCGCCACCACCGAGGGCCTCAGGACAGACCGCTGGAATTGTATCGAGGCCGACGGGGCCACGGGCCAGACGTCCCGGGAGGGCGTTTTCGCCGGCGGAGACGCCGTCACGGGAGCGGCTACGGTGATTCTTGCCATGGAGGCGGGGAAAAAGGCCGCCGCGGCCATAGACCGATATCTCACGGAAAAACGGCGGCGCGGCTGAGGGCAAGCCCACTTTCCCCCGCCCAACAAAAAAACCCGGACAGGTCCACGGGCCTGCCACGGGTTTTATTTTCCGGGTAAAAATCAGATAAGAATACTCAAAGTTAGAATTTTTCAGCGATAAAGTTCGTAAAGCGCCAGAGGCTTTCCGTGTCCTTGACGGATTGGCCCGCCAGGAAGCCCAGCTGTTTCCATTCGTCCGTCGAAAGCTCCAGTTCCTTGTTGTCGGCGGCGTCGTCGACAATCGTAAAGAAATTGGAGAGCGTCATCTTGAGCTCTTCGTCAAGGCGCTGCCTTTGGCGCAAATTATCATAAATCCGGACGATTTCCTTACCCAAATCCTGTTTCTTCATGTACACTCCCCCTTATCAAGTAAATTGCAATTTGTAACCGTTACAAGTTTACTGTTCTATTGTACTCCATTCAAGCAAAAAAATCAACACTTTTTTGAATATGACCCCTCCGCTGTGCAATATTCGTAAGAATTTTACCGGAATCCGGACATAGCGGGGTATTTTTGACGCCGGATTTTTCACGCCTCAGGTCCGGTAATAGCCGCCGAGGAGTTTGACCTCGAGACACCAGTCCCGGATTTCGGCGATCATATCTTTGGCGGCTGGATCGGCGAGGTTCCCCATGAGTTCCACGTGAAAATAATAGCTCCAGGGCTCGTTTTCTATGGCGTGGGATTTGATATTGACCATGTTGAAGCCCCTGCGGGCGACGGCCGTCAATACTCCCGCCAGCTGCCCCGGGATGTTCCGGACCGTAAAGAGGAGCTGGAAATGATCCCCTTCTTCGGTGTAGTCCCGGCTGATGACGATAAAGCGCGTCGTGTTGGATTTGCTCGTATGGATATTTTCCGCGATCAGCGAGAGCCCGTAGAGCTCCGCGGTCTCCAGCGACGCGATGGCCCCCTTGGCGGGATCTCCGGCCTCGGCCACGGACTTGGCCGCGATTGCCGTATTGGGCGAAGCCACGAGCTCGATGGATTTTCCCCGGAACCAGTCGGCGCACTGGGAGATGGCCTGGGGATGGGAATAGACCTGCCGGATGCCGGAAAGGGTCGCTCCCGGGATCCCCAGCAGATTGTGCCGCACCGTTAAGTCCAGGGTCCGGTTCACATAGAGGCTGCTTTTTTTCAAAATCTCGCTGACTTCGGCCACTTCGCCGGTGTAGGAATTCTCCGAAGGCAGCACGCCCTTATGGCAGACGCCTTCGGATACGGCCCGGGCCGCTTCGGCGAATGTCGTAAAAGGAATCAGTTCCTCCCCGGGAAAGAGCGCCTTGGCCGCCTGATGGCTGAAGGCCCCCGAGACGCCGGGATACGCGATTTTCAATGTTGTCCGCTCTTTGTCCACAGATGTCCCCTCCATTGAATACACCCAATTATATCAAAAATCCCGAAAATTTACAAAAAAAATTTCGAAATGGAGAAATCCTTGTAGAAATGCGCTCCAAATTGTGGTACAATATGAACGGGAAGCATGTAATCACTGTAGAGCCGGACACCGTTTCCGGAAGGAGTTGCTATGGAAAATCTGAAAAACAATTTTGACGAACTGATCGCGAAAAAGGATTACAACGGCGCCCTTTTCCTGCTGAAATCCATGGAAGAATCCGGAGACGACAGCTCATGGCTGTACTGCAACCTGGCCTGGCTGCTGGGCAATCGCGGCAACCGCGAAGAGGCGCTTCCCTATCTCGCCAAGGTCGAGGAACGTAACGACCCGAAATTCAACAAATGGGTGTTTTCGGAGACGGCCTCGGATCTGAGCGCGCTGAACCGGCCCGCCGAAGCGGCGGCCTACCTGAAGAAAACCGTCGCCGCAGGCCGCGACGACGCCTGGGTCAACTTTATGCTGGGGCTGAATCTCAACAAGCTTGAGGATTATCCGGAAGCTTTGACCCACTTGCAAAAAGCCAACGAAATGGGGAGAAACGACGCCCTTTTGCATTTTGAGACCGGCTGGGCCCTCGGCAACATGGGCCGGAACAACGAGGCCATCGGGCATCTGCGGGCGGCCCTGGAGCTCTCCCCCGACGATATCCCGACGCTCAACGAAATCGCTTGGAATTACGGAAAATTGGGCGAACACGAGCGGGCCATCGCCTATTACAACAAGATCAAAGATCTGGGCCATGACGACGTCAACGTCAACAGCGAAATCGGCTGGAATCTCGGCTGTCTTGACAAGCCCGAAGAGGCCATCGAATATCTCCGCAAGGCGGAAAAACTCTCGGAAGAGCCTTCGGCCTTTCTCTATTCGGAAATGGCCCGGAACCTGCGCCGTCTGGACGATTTTGAAGGGGCCCTGGACGCCCTGCAAAAGGCCTCCAACCTCGGCCGCGACGACTATTGGATCCACGCCGAAATGGCCTGGAACCTGCTGCAATTGAACCGCCTCAACGAAGCCCTGAGCAAATTCCGCAAGAGCGACGAGCTCAAGCGCGACGACCGCTGGATCGTCTCCCAGATCGGTTACTGCCTCGGAGAGACCGGCAAATATGACGAAGCCCTCGAGTACTACCGGAAAGCGAAGGCCCTGGGCCGCGACGACCACTGGCTCAACGGCCGGATCGGCTGGACGCTGTCCAAGTTAAACCAGCCCGAGGAGGCCCTCAAATTTTTGAAAAGGGCCGAAGCCCAGGGAGACGGCGTGCCCTCTTGGCTCGCCTTTGAGCTTGGTCTCAATCTCCGGAGCCTCGAGCGCTATGACGAGGCCCTTTCCTATCTCGTTCCCGCGGCAAATGAGGATCCCGGCAACTATCACCTGCAGAGCGAGACGGCCCTCAATCTGGCCCGGCTGGGCCGCGCGGCCGAAGCCGCGCCGTATTTCAAGCGGGCCCGGGAAGACAACGACGAACCCGAACCCTGGTTTGTCGAAGAAGACGCGAAAAATCTCGAAGCCGTCGGAGATTACGCCGGGGCCATAGACGCCTGGTCCTTGCTAGCCCGGACCGACGAGGCCGACAAGGGCGTTCTCTATTACCGCATGGGCCTTTGCGCGAAGCAACTCAAGCAAAATGACAAGGCCCTCGAATACCTGCAACTGGCGAAAAAATACGGCAAGGACGACGAAGAGACCCTGGCCGCGACCGTTCCTCTCGTCAACAAAAGCAAGCATCCCGAAGCGGCTTTGGGAATTTTGGAGCAACTGGCGGCAAGGGGCCCCATGTCTGAAAAACTGGCGGGCGATATGGCCTACTGCCATTTGCAGCTGAAGCAATACGACGAGGCCCTGACCTGGCTCAAAAAAGCCGGCGAACTGGGGCGAAACGACAGCTGGCTCTATGAGAATATGGGCTATATTTTAGGCAAACAGGGCAAATACGCCGAAGCCATGGCCGCTTACGAAAAGGCCGTGGCGACCCAGGCCCAGCCCCAGGGGGCCACGTTTTGGCAAATGGGGAAACTGGCCAACGCCCTCGGCCGCTTTGAGGTCGCCAACGTCTATTACCAGCGGGCGCTGCAAGGGGGCGAAATCAACGCGGACATCCTGACCGAAGAAGCCTGGACCCTGAACAAACTCGATCACGCGATCGAGGCTTTGACTTATCTCGATCAGGCCCTGGCCATCGACCGGGACAATATCGCGGCCTGGAATGAACTGGGCTGGACCCGGGTGCAGCTCGACAAATTCCCCGAGGCCCTCGAGGCCTTCAAGCGTTCCGAAGAGCTCAATCCTTCGGATCCCTGGCTCTTGTCCCAGATCGGCTATACTTACGAGAATATGAACCGCTATCCCGAAGCCCTCGAGTACTTCAAGCGCCTGCGGGACCTGCTGGGGGACAAGGCTTCCGCCGAGGTCACCGACGAGATCTATTTCCTCGAGAAAAAGACCGCCCGCCGCTCGCCGCTCAAGGCTTCAGTCCAGCAGGCGGCCGCCGATATGGGGAAAGAGCTCAAAATCAAAGAACCGGAGCAGTCGGAAGCGGTTCAGCCGGTCGTCACAAAAGCCTCCCTCGATGTTGCTGCCGTAGGGGCGAATGAATATTCGCCCGCCACTGAACATCCGCCCGTTCCCGAGGCGGAACCCGCGCCCGTTCCCGAAGCGGAGCCGGCCCCCGCCCCCAAGCCCGCGCCGAAACCCGAGATCCGGAAGGATATTTTCCCGGAAAATCCCGTGGATACGAAGCCCGAGCCCGTCAAAAAGAAAGAAAAATTCCAGGATTTCTCCCAGCCTGCCGAAGACCGGCAACCCAAGATGGCCAAACCCGTCCGGACGCCTGCGAAACCGGCCCCGCCCAAGTCGGAGTCGAAACTCTTCAGAAATCTTTTGATCCTGCTCTTTCTGGGCGTAACCGCCTTTTTCGCCTACGCGGTCTTCAAGATCAAAGACAGCAGCGAAACGATCATAGACTTCATTTTGAGCCTGTTTTAAAGATATTCTATAGAATTCATCGATTATTTTTTCCTCACGGTTTTCCCATGATTTACACATACAAAAATCATCTATGATAAAGCCTCATTAAGAGCTATAACTTTTATCTATTTTACCTTTGCCGCCAAAGCGGATATAATTTGCGTAGAGCCCCCATAAGGGCCAAAAAGTATATCGCTTTGGAGGTGCAACCATGCAGTACGATTTTGAAACGGTAATCAGAAGGGAGGGCGTCGGCTCGGCCAAGTGGGACTCCATGACAAAGGTCAACGGGAGGCTGCCCGGGGACGTTATCCCCTTTTCGGGGGCGGAGATGGAGTTTGTGACGGCGCCGCCCATCGCGGAAGACCTCAAAAACGCCATCGATACCATGGTCCTCGGACGCACGGACGCGACGGAAGGCTATGTTGAGGCACTTTGCGAGAGAATAAAGAAACGCCATAATTTCACGGTCAAGCCCGAATGGGCGCTGACGACCCGGACGGTCTTGGAAGCCGTCAATACGGCCATACGGGCCTTTACGGAAAAAGGCGAGGCGATCCTTGTTTTGACGCCTGTTTGCGGAGAAATGGCCAAGCTCTTGACGCTCAGCGGGCGGCCGGTCGTGGAAAGTCCGCTTTTGCGGAAGGGCACGAGCTACGAGATCGACTTTGACGATTTCGAGCGAAAGGCCCGGGGAGGGAGCGTCAGGCTCTTCGTTCTTTGCAACCCCCACAATCCGGTGGCCCGGGTCTGGAAGAAGAAGGAGCTTGAGCGCGTCGGCAGGATCTGCCTCGAAAACGGGATTGTCGTCGTATCCGACGAGGCCTGGTCAGGGATCATCATGAAGGGTCAGCGGCACGTGACCTTCGGCGCCGTGTCCGAGTCCTTCCTGCAAAATCTCGTCATCTGTTTTTCCCCGGCGGCGACCTACAACCTGACGGGACTCCAGATCGCAAACGTCATTATCCCCGGCGGCCGTCTCCGGAAGCAGTTCCGGGCGACGTATCTCGCCATGCTTGAACATTCTCCCCGCTGCAACATCTTAAGCTATGTGGCGTCCAGGAGCGCCTGGGAAAAATGCGACGGCTGGCTTGAAAAAGCCCTTTCGATCATCGCCGCCAACAAGGAGCTGATCACGGACTTTTTGGGTCTGGAATTGCCCCAGATCAAGGTCATGGACTTTGAGGGCTCGTATTTTCTCTGGCTCAACATGAAGGGCCTCGGGCTCGATTACCGGGAATTGGAGCGGATCAATAAGACAAAGGCCCATCTCTTTTTTGAGGAAGGTTATACCTTCGGCGAGCAAGGGGAATCCTTTGAACGCTGGAATATCGCCTGCCCCACATACTATATCGAGCGGGCGCTCACGCGGATGAAAGCGGCCTACAGCAGGATACGCCAGGCGTGAATTTCCTCCGAAGCGGCGCCATAGACGCCGAATAATACCAGACATACACAGGAAGAGGTCAATAAAATCACAGGAGTTGATGCAGCATGAAACTTGCAACAGGAATGAAAATGCCGGATTTTACGTTTGATTCCATTTACCGGGACAAGGTGGATTACCTCGAAAGCAAGAAGGGAAAAACCGGCGTCCTCATGTTTCTCAGGTACTTCGGCTGCCGGATCTGCCAGTTGGACATCCGGGAATTCAATCTGCTCTACGACGAATTTGTCAAACTGGGCGCCGACGTGAAGATTGTCCTCCAGTCCACCCGGGAGATTATGCTGGAAGCGGAGGAGAAAGAGGGCAAATTCAAGACGGAATTTGTGCTCGACCCGACCCAAGCGCTCTACAAGCGCTTTGAGCTCGCGGTGGCCAAAGACAAGGACGAACTCAGGGGCCAGGGCCAAGTGGAAAAGAAATCGGCCGAGGCCCAGGCGCTGGGCATGGTCCACGGCGCCTATGAGGGCGAGGAATTGCAGCTCCCCGCCGCCTTTATCATCGACAAGGACGACAACATCGTCTACGCGCGCTACGCCGCCCACGGAGCCGACATTCCCCGGGCCGCGGAAGTGCTGGAAATCCTCAAAAAGTAGGGCAAGCAAAAACCCCCGGAGGCGAGACCTCGGGGGTTTTGATTGTTATTGGTAGTTCGCGTTGCATGACATCCTCCTCCTATAATTCCACGTATTCAAATCGGATCCTGTCCGAATAAACATTTCCCGCCGGACTGTTTTCCAGCTGCCCGCGGATCAGCTTCACATAACGGATCTTTTGTTTTTCGTCGTCATCGTCCTCTTCCCGGTAGGATCTGCCGGTTTTAAAGTCGAGAATCAGGATTTCGCCCGGCTTTCCGTCCTTCGGAAAGCGGACCAGCAGGCGGTCGAGAATGTTTTTCCGCCCGTCTTTGTCATAGAGCGCGTATTCGGAAAAATCCCTGTCCCAGTCTCCGAAGAGACCGCAGGTCTTTGCTTTTTCCGTGAGCGCGCGGATATTTTGCTCCGAGAGGGTTTCGTCTATCGTAACAGGCCCCAGACTGTCGGCGTATTTCGCCCGGACAAAGCGCGCGGCGCTTGCGATTTCCGCCGCTTCCGGCCGGCGCAGATGTTCGAAGAACTCGTGAATCATGAGACCCCGGAGGCGCTTTGTGTCGTCGAAGGCGAGGTCGTGAGACTTGAGGCGGTCGAGGCCGGGGGCGGGTTCCCGGGAAACCTTTTCGGATTTGCTGAATCGCTGATTCTGCAGATTGAGCGCGACTGATCGCTTTTCTTCCGCTTTGACTTCAGACAGGGGGGCGTATAATTCCGAATCGCTTTCAAAGTCGGATAACTTTTCCAAGGTCTGGCGAATCAATCCCGTGATTCCTGTCAAGTCGCCGACGCCCTTTTTGGGATTGGGTTTCTGATCGTCCTCGGCGACGATAATGAGGTTGTCGACGGCGCGGGTCAGGGCGACATAGAGAATATTGATTTTTTCCGTCGCTTCGGCTTCTTTTTCATCGAGAATCAAATCCCGGTATTCTTCAAGTCTCTCGAGCCAGGGCAGGAATTTTTTCATGGTCAGGATCGTCTTTCGGACCTTGGTGAAAGACGCGTCCAATTTTGCGTAGAATCGCAGCGCTTGCCCCGATTCCGGGGGGCTTTTTCTGTTGTGATAATAATAGTAGACCGTATCGTAAGCCAGCCCTTTGGCCTTGTGGACGGTAGCCAACGTCACGACGTCGCTCTCTTTGAACAGAATATCCGCGAATACCGGATCATCAGGTTTTCGATCCAGTTCATCGAGAAAATCCCGAATATCGGGATAGCTTTCCGCAAGTTCGCAAAAGCGGGACAAGTTTTCGATATCAACGGCGGGCGTCGTCTCCGTTACAAGAGAGAAGGATGTTATGATCTTTTCAATGATTGCCCGGGCTTGCGCTTTTTTCCGGAAGAATTCGTCACGGATCTCCCGGATCAGCGGGAGCAAGTCCGGAAAGACGGGCGACGTTATCCCTTTTTCTTCAAAGAAACTCCGCATGATCAATGGTTTCGCATCGATAAGCGCTTGTAAATCCTCATTTGTACATCCGAAGGGCTCATGGGAAAGAAAGTTCAAGAGTGAGACAAAACTGTTGCGGTAGCAAAATTTCAACAGATCATAAACAGCGCCGACGCTGGGATTGCGGCGTATATTGGACGAGGCTTCAATCACATAGGGGATTTTTTTCAGTTTAAGCAATTGGGCAATGGCCTTCAGATCGTTGCTGTAGCGGGCCAAAACGCCGATCCCCCTGCGGGACTTTCCTTTTTTGATAAAGTTTTCTTCAATATGTCGGACGAGTTTTACGAAACCGTCGCCTTTAGGGGCTTTGAAAGGCTCTTCAGTCCCGGCTTCCTCACTGCTTTCTCCACTGTCTTTCGGGGCGTTCATTTCAGCTGCGGGTGAGTCCGGCTCCGGTTTGTTTTCCCCGATGATCACGGATATATATCCCCGATTTTCCTTTTTTGGATCAGGACTCTTGCAAAGGGAATCTATAAACCGCCAGGCGAGTTTTCTGTCCGGAATCTCGAATAACTCGCCCAGATCTTCCCGTTTGGCGATCTCCGAAAAGAAACGGTTGCAGTATTCGGTGATATTTTTTTCGCTGCGGAAGCAGGTATCGAGATTCTGAACCATGGCGCCGACCATGTCGGGAAGGTTTTCAAAGAGCTTTTTTTCTCCGCCCCGCCAGCCATAGATGCTTTGTTTTTCATCTCCGACGCACAGGACATCGGGACAGGCGTCAACGAGCTTCGAGAGCACCTGCCATTGCAAAATGCTGGTGTCTTGGAATTCATCGATAAAAATCGCGGTGATTTTTCCCCCGATGATATCAAAGAAGTCGTCGGTCAGGCGTTCATTTTCGATGAAATGTAGGTCTTTATCGTAGAGAAATTTGAACGTATACGTACTGATGTCATTGAACGTGAACTTTCTTTCTTTGAATTTGATCTCGTCGTAGTAGGTGTAAACCCTTTGAATAAAGGTAAAAATGCTTTGTTCCAGAGGAATAATCTTTTCATTGAAAACCGCCTTGCTGACTTCTTTTTTGAAACGCTCGCTCGCTTCCGTGATTTCGCAAAGAGGGCTGTCAGCTCTCTTCTTTAGAGTCTGGCCGTTCCAAAAATTCCCGTCTGTGAGCGCATCGCAGCGATCGACAATAAAACGTTCGATATCTTCACGCGGAGCGTTTGCCTGATAAAGATCCATACATTTCTTTTTATCCTGATCATTGGCCTTGTATTTGTCTTCAAAACTGAGATTTCTTTTTGCCAAAAGGCCGTTTATGGATTCCATCAGGAGACTTAGTTTTCCGTAGAGATCTGTGGGTATTTTTTCCCGCTCGGGGGTTTTCAAACCGCGTTCCGCCAGTTCCCTTTCCATCATGATCCATTTCCAGCGTTCGTTAATCAGTCGTTTCAACGCGGAGATGTAATTTCCCGAGGTTTTTTCGGGACCGAGGCTTAGAAAACGGCCCACTTCCTTGTAATTCTGTTTGAGAAGCTTTTCCAGCACGCTTTGGAGCAAGAGCTCATTCTCATCGTCGTCAATGGTTTCGAAGGCGGAGATGTTTTTGTATTTGGCGATGGCGTCCTGAAACAGCCAGTTTGAGAAAGAATCAATCGTATAGATCCTCAGATTGTCTTTATTTTTGATCATTTCATCCCGAATGGCAGTCATGCGGGGTTGAAAGTTTTCGTCCACGACAAAATCCTCATGATTTTTCTCGATATCTCTGATAATCCCCTTCCCTTTTTCCGATCGGGACAGGATCGCCTCAAGAAATTCGAGAATGCGACTTTTGATCTCCGCCGTGGCTTTTTTTGTGAAGGTCATGACCAGAATTTCTTTCCAGGAGACGCCGCGATACATGGCGTATAGGTATTCGAGGGACATGCGGTAGGTTTTTCCGGTTCCCGCGCTTGCTTTTAAAATCAGCTTGTTTGTTTTCTCCATGCCTATTCCCTCCCGCAGATTTTTCCGTAGGCGCAGCCGACACAGGTTTGATAAACGCCGTTTTTGTTCGCTTCCGCCGGTTCAATCACCGGGGCCAGCAGGAATTCTTCCATGCTTTCTTCAATGGTCTCTTTCAATACCGCCGTCGCCAAGGGCTTTCCGTTCTTTCCGACGGTGGCAATTTCTTCCACATCCCCGTCCCAGCTGTTAAACACATATTTTTGGGCTTTGTTTACGTCCCGATACAGCGCGATTGAATAGAATTCCAATTGCCCGCGCGTTTTTTTCCCTGTCTTGTGATCAATGATCATGGCGGAACCATCGGCGCATTCGATAACAAGATCCACTTTTCCGCTGTATTGGGCCGAATATTGCTCTTTTTGGGCAATGATATTGCCCGGGGGAACAGAATATTCCACGGAGATCTTTTTGATTTTCTTGCCCCCAAGCAGTTGTTTCAGGCTGTTTTGATAAAATTCGGGAATGGTCTTTTGGAATTTGGGAATGACAATGTCGCGGTAGTATTCCGCAAAAGCGTCCGGAATTCTTTTTCCGCAGTCTTCCTCAAGAATTTCCAGAAATACCGACTTCACTTCGGCTTCCGAAAGATCAAAATTGCCCTTTTCCATATTGGCTTTCGTCATATTGAGGATGTTTTCCATCCCTTTGTGGAAAAAGACGCCCATATATTTGGCCGAGAGCAATTCGATTTCGACGGTCCAGGATTCTTCGCCCAGATTCATCAATTTATCGAAATAATACAGCAACCGGCAGGGGGCAAATTTGTTCGCATAGTCATAGGGGGCCAGATTGAGTGGCTTACCTTCAGGCAAATACAGGGGATTGAATTTTAAGGTAAGGTCCGATTTTCGGATTCGCCCGCTTTCGCCCGGATCCCCCTTTGCCCAGATTTCCCGCAAAAATTCCAACCGGATTTCATCGGTGACCGGCGTTTTGTCCATTGACTCGCGGTTCAGGAGCAGCCGCAGTTCTTCCATAAAGGGGGAGAATTCCACCTTTTCTCCGGGATCTTCCCAGGTCAACAGTGTGACCTCATCGAAAGCCGAGATATTTTGCAGGAATTTCTTGCGGGCGGAATTGCGCAGGTCTTCCCCGGTGGGCATGCCGTAAGTCCGCAGCTGGCTTTCGGTGAAGATCCCGCTCTCTTTGGGAATCGCGGGATAAAAGCGGTTCGTCACGTCAAGAAAGATCCCCTTCCGGATCTTACCTCCGGAGACATCCGGATCGGCGGCAAATGCGAATCTGGCGTTTTCGGCATCCAGGACGGGGACAAGTTCCGCTTCGGCCTTGGGCCCGTAAAACTCCATATTTTTTACATTTTCCAGCACATAGCGCAGCAGAAATTTCCCTTTGTTTTCGCTCTCCCCGATCACCCTCCCGAGCGCGGGCCCGAGCAAAAAGAGCTCTCTGAGAAATCCCTGAATTTTTTCAAACATCCCGAGGTTGTCGCCTTCCCAGAAGAAATATCCCGCCGGCGTTTCCGCCGCTTCTCCGGCCTCGACGGCCGACTTGTTTCCATAGAGAATATCTTTAAAAAATAACAGAAAATCCGACATATTTCCGCAGATCGCGAGATTTTTTACCATTTCCAGAACATCGGCGAGCTTCCCGCGAAAGGCCGCAAGCGGCTTTCTCCCTTCCGAACCCTCAGGCCGGGCGGCCTCAAGGTCCTCAAGGATATCCGTCGAAAGATACTGATAGCTTGCGCCGATCAGTTCCCTGTAAAAGGCGTCTTTGTCGGCGGCGCTGAATCCGAACCAATCCCGGAAGACGGCGGCGTCAAAGGCTGCAACAAAAGCCTTCAGCCGGTACCGGAAGCGATCGGGGGCGGCTTCGGGATTTTCCACGGCGTCCGCGATATCATATAAAATTTGCAAAAATCGGAACAAATTTGTTTTCTCCATGGGTTTTGACACGGGTCCAGCGAAGAAATCAGGGAAGATCCGGTCATAGCGGCAGTTTTCCGGATCGGGCGAAAATACGCGTGTTTCCCGGGGATTTTCACCGGACAGCGCATCGATCAGCGTAAACAATTGCTTATCGGGATTTTCGCAGTCCATAAGGCAGAGGTTTTCCGCCTTTTGTCGCAGTGCTTCGGGAAAATGGATTTCCTTGATCGCGAGCTTTTCCTCGTCGTAGTCGGAAGGCGCCGTCTGAATCGCAAACGCGATCTCCGGCCCTTTGATTTTTTCGCGGATAAGCCGGACATAGAGCGGCGGCAGGCGGTCGATGTCGACAAAAATAAGCCTGTCCCACACTCCGGCAAACGTCTCGTCAAAGAAGGCCTCCCGCTCCAGCCATTGGGCGGGAACGCTTGATTTTTCGGAGAGCGCGCGGTCGAAGGCTTCCTTCATCTCGTAAAAATGTCCGATCGTATTGGCCTGCCACTGCCGGCAATCGAGGGGTTCCGCGATTTCATAGCGGGCGAGATCCGCGAAGAAGCGGAAAAAGTCTCGGGCCTGTTCGGAAAAGTCAAACCAAGACGATAGCCCGAGTTCACGCCGGAGGTTCGGCCCCAGCGACTCATAGAGCAAAAGCGCGCTTTTATCGGCCGGCAATAGGGTTTTGTCGGGCACAAAAATTCGCTCTTTCCATTCACCCAGCGTCAGGGCCCCAAAGTCAAACTCTAGAAAACGATCTTGGCTCAGCCGGATAAAGGCTTCTTTTTCGTGATTGTCCGCGAAGATA
>JAISTB010000009.1 GCA_031272775.1 Fusobacteriaceae bacterium
CGTGCGTTCACACTTGAAATCCGTGCAGCTACTTCCCGAAAAGATCAAAGGGTTTTTCGGTTCAAAGACTACCAGTTACGCTGCATAAACTGCGCAAGGTTTAATCGGGGAAGCAATAATATTCTCATCAATCCATATCAAAAGTGCTCTCATAAGTTTACTTAGTAATGCACCCGAGTCTGAATTAAGGTATTCATGATACAATTCTGATTTCTCAAAAGTGTTGACAGCCTTAAATTTGCTTAAATATTCTTTAATCTTTCGCTCAGCTACATATCGTGTCCATTCATTAGTACTCGTAACATCATACGTGTTGGTTCCATAATCGTATGTCCAATCTATGATGTATCCAACCAACATTAATTTATGAAGCGCACTGTCGCATTCAAACTGAGAATAGTGAAAATCTCTCAAAGAGAATCTTGTTTTTCCACTTAAGAGAAAATGATATATCTCCATTATAGTTTTTAGTTGCTGGTCTACCGGCCTATTATTTTGCAGCCACAACCAAACGATGGAATTAAGATCTCCGGTCAATTGTTCCGACATGATGTTCTCTATATGAGAATTTGGATTTTCTAAGACAGAAATCATCTTTTCGGCACTTTCATCTCTTTCAGGAATATATAAAATATAATTGTCCGAGTGATTGTCTTTTTCTTTGTCTCGACCTGCTCGCCCAGCCTCTTGATAGAATGATTCAATGGACCAAGGAAGGCCAAAATGTATAGTATAACGAATATTCTTTTTATTCACACCCATTCCAAAAGCTTTTGTAGCTATTATAAACGGAAATTCATTGTTGAGAAATGCTTTTTGTATTTCTGCTCTGTTGTCTTTTTCTCCTTCACGAGGGGCAAAAAAAGTCCTTCCGTGGGCATATCCATTCCTGCGAAGAAAGGCATTAATGTCATCGCAGCCATTTTGCTGCCTATAATTACCTCTAGTATTGGCAAATATGATCCCTGCTATGGTATCTTCCCCGGTGGTTTCAAAAATATTTTCATGTAGATTTCTTTCATAACGCTCATTCAGAGAAGATAGTTCCATCAATAATCTTTGTCGCCTCTCATCATTGTTTTCGCATCGAATAAAATGATAATGTAATTCAGGTCGATCCATTTCACTTCCTGCTCTGACCGAGTCAAGAGATAGATTCAATTCAGCGCAGATATCAGTCAATACATTTTCTGAAGCGGTTGCCGTCAATCCTATCAGCTTTGCACCAGGACAATAATTTCGAATCGTATTGGCCAGTGTCAAATACGAAATTCGAAAATCATGACCCCATTCGGAAATGCAATGCGCCTCGTCAATAACAGCATAGCCATAATAGTTCCTTTTGGCTATTTTATTAAGTTTTGCCCGAAAACTTTTAATCATGAACCTCTCAGGGGAAATCCATACAAACTGATATCTACCATCGCCAAAATCATCGAGAAAAGCTTTATTAGCTTCTGATGTATTATGACTCGCTATTGCGGCAGTTCTTACAATACTAAAACTATCTAAATTGAATTTTTGATCTTGAATCAAAGAAATCAGAGGCGCAACAATAAAGCTTATACAAGGTTGTAGCAATCCCGACAACTGATAGCATAGTGATTTACCTGATCCAGTTGGCAGAATTCCTATGACATCCTGCCTTGCCAATGCTGCTTTAACTATATCCAATTGCCCGGAATTGAAGTGATCGTAGCCGAAAAGTTCAATAAGAAAGAATTCAAGAGCTTCCCTTATACAATCATCCGGATCGGGCCGCAAAGTATTATATATAATTGGTGGAGCTGTAGCGATCCTATATTGTTGGTTTGTCACTTCATTCAGAGGTCTTATGAGCATTGCGCTCTCTGGTATAAAATAAGTTTCTTTTTCTGATACAGTAGCAATGGTTGCGGTAGCCTTTTTTGAATGGAAGTTTACTCGTGGCTTTTCTATGTGAATCCCTAGTAATGTCAGCAAATTTTTCATGAATAGCCAAATGTCATTAAAAGCAATTTGAAATAATTCTTGTTGGCTTTTTCTTACGCTTTCAGCTATTATCAAATCGACGTTCCAAACCTTTTCTGCAAGTTTTAAAATACCAGATTTCAAAAAATAAATAATCGCTATTTCATAAAATAGCCACCACAACACGCAACCAACGAAACAAAGCCATCCATTTTCAAAAAGTGTGCCATTCGTGTGCCTATTTTCCGACGGCCTTCGGGCCGGTCTTTTTTTATTGGCCGGATCCGCTTCGGCCAGATATCAAAAGGTCCGGCCAAAATTCTGGCCGAACATTTTCAAAAATCATAAAAAATACAGCTTTCAAACACGCATAAATCCATACCGGTATCTCGAAAATCGGCTAAAATGCGGATGGCCATCAGGGTATCGGCGCAACAAAAAAAGGCATACTGTGTGCCTTTTTTGCTTGAAATCCTGAAATCAGGCTTCTTTGATTTCGATCATGTCGACGGCCGCCTGGAGTTCGACGATGGTCTTGTGCGTGTAGACCTTTTCAGTCATCTGCTCGAAGCTGACGTGGCCGATGATCTTGCGGATCGACGTCCCGTTCGCGCCGCTGTCGTTGATCAAAGACGCGAACGTGTGCCGGGTGTCGTGCACGTAGTGGTGCTCTATCCCAAGGGACGCCATGAGCTTATGGAATTTCACGCGGTACGAGTGTATGCCCCGCTGCTTGCCTGTCCGGGTCGTGACGAGGGTTTCGCCTTCGGTCCGCATGAGCCCTTTGAACAAAGGGACAAGATCCCTGTGGATGGGAATCAGGCGGTCGCGCCCGGCGTCCGTTTTCGATCCGCCTATGATATATCGTTCTTTCAAGTTGACGTCGCATTTTTTCAGCTTCAGCAGCTCATTGATCCGCATTCCGGTATAAATCAGGATCAGGACCGTATCCACAAGGGGGACGAGGCGGCTGCGCCACAGGATGGAGATCTCCTGCGGCGAAAATATCCTGTGTTCCCTGACGCCTACTTTTTTCCCCGTCTCGATCAGATGACAGAAATTCCGGTCGACAAAGCCGTATTTTTCCGCGTAATTGTAGATGGAACAGAAAATGCCTTTGTAATAGGCTTTTGTGTTGGGCGCGAGGTCCATGTCGTCAAACATTTTCTGGACGTCTATCAGCTTGATATCACGGATCGGGCGGTGGTAAAGAGGCGCAAATTTCCGGATCACGTATTTTTCCGTGTATGCGGAATTTTCCGCGATGGCTTTGAAATGCTCCTCGCGCCACAGGTCGATGGTTCCGCCGAATGTCAGATTCTTGACGTCGGTGTCATAGGGGTCTTTCTTCCATGCGGCCAGGGCGTCGGCCGCTTCGGACGCGGTCCTGTAAATGCCCACGGTCATCCGGCGGCGCTTTCCTGTCACGGGATCCGCGTCCAGGGTGACGACCGCTCGGTATTTTTTGTTGCGTCTTCCGTCTCGCATCGTGTAGATGGATCCGGAACCTTTCGGATTTCTTCGCATAATAAAAATCACTCCTGTTTCTTCATGTAAAATAAATTTTGTATTTTTTGAAAAGGCGTGATATAATAGGGCGAATGGGCTTGATTTTATATCACGCTCTCATACCTTTCCGGATGGCAGTCCGGGGAGGTATTTTTTATTGGCCTTCGGGCCATGTGATCATGTTGATGTACATGCTCCAATAGACTTGATCGGCTTTCCGGTAGATATGCCCGTCGGCCGCCGTCGCATTTTCCAGGCGCTGGCCGTAAAGGGCAAGGATGGCGGTCGGCTGATCCGCCGGTCGCAGGGCGACGTCGGCAATCAGTCCGCCGGGCGGCCAGTCGTCGGGGACCGCGAAAACCGCCCGGGCGTCGCCGCCTTTGACGGGGATCCGCTTTTCGATCGGCGGAATTTTTGAAGACATGGAGCTCGACAGGGTAAAGGCGAGGACCGCGCCCTCGGGGATATTTGTCTGGACAGACATCCGGATTTCTTTCCGGGCGTAATTTTTCCAGATCTCGAAGGCGGCGTTGATTTCCGTCGCATGGGCGGCGTCCATGTCTTCACGCCGAAGCCGCCGGAGGCGTTCATAATCTTCTTGCGATTCGGCGGCGGGGGATTTTGCAGGCGGGCGGGGAATCGTGTTGACGAAGATGACCAGGGCGATGTTAAAGAGAAGCATGGAAATGGCCAGCCATTTTATGATGTTTTTTCTTTTTCCATTGGTCTCTACCATGAACACCTCCCAGATGTTCTCGTATCGCAAGCGATTTATTTACGCATAATGTTATTTTTTTCTATCTGCCAATACCGGAAGTCCGGGGACATACCGGTAATGGTTCCGGTTCCGGCCTGCATCTTCTTTCCGTCAGGTCCATATAAGTCAAGCGTCTCCCGCGTTCGCAATGTCTTCACTACGTTATTTTTATCTGGCAAGCGACACACTTGCCGACGATTTTCACTGTCTCAAAACGTTCCTTTTTGATATGTATATCATCATAGTCAGGATTTTCCGCTTTCAAAACGATCTCCGTCTCCCTGAACCGGATCCGCTTCAGGGTCACATCGTTCTCCAGCATGACGGCCACGATGTCGCCGTCCCTGACTTCGGCGTTTTCCCTGATAAAAACAAAGTCGCCGTCATTGATGCGCGCGCCGATCATGGAGCTGCCGACGGCCTGCAAGGCGTAATCGCAGTGGATGTCTTTCGTGACCGGCACGCTTTTCCCGGCCCATACGATGGCTTCCACTGCTTGACCGCAGGCGATCTGGCCTTTCAAGGGGATCAGCTTGATGATTTTTTTCTTTTCATCATTTAACCGTGGGACATTATAACCCATGAGCCATGCCTCGCTATAATTGCCAAGGGCGTCAGCAATCAAGCTCAGATTTCCTTGTTTTGGCTCATAGGCCCCCGAAAGGTACTGACTTATGGTCGACTTACTCAACCCCGTCATTCTTACCAAATCCACGGGCTTCAGATTCTCAATATTCAGCGCCTCTTGCAGGCGCTCGCAGCATTTCACTTTCATATTTCCTCCGTAAGTATTCAAATTCTGTAACTTTATTATATACCAAGGTTCCCAAAAAGTCAACTTTTTAAATAAAAGTTCCGAAAATAAGAAAATAAATGTTGACAAAATGAAAAAAATCATTTATAATAAGTTCGTAAATTAGGAACCAAGGAGAAAACAATGAAATATATATATGACTATAGCAAGCTCAAAGGGCGCATTACCGAGAAAGCGGGCAACCGCAAAAATTTGTGTGCCATGTTCCCGATGGCGCACAGCACCCTGTGGAATAGACTCAACAACAAGGCCTATTTCACGCAGTCCGAGATCGAGAGGATGTGCGAAATCCTCGAAATTTCTGACAAGGACATAAAAGAATATTTTTTTTCAAAACAAAGTTCCGAAAATCGGAACGCGACCGCTTGACTTCCGGCCGCAAAAAGGGGGAGAGAGCCATGATGTTATTACAATTTACCTTCAACCTCGTCTTTCTGATTTTCCTGACCCAACCCGATCCTGCGGTCGAAAAATGCGGAGGTCCAGATCTCGTATTGAAAATTTTGATCGGAACTGGGTGGTTGTTATTCTTAGTTGGTACCTCGCTAATCGTTTACATGCTGGCGACGGGAGAAATATCATTCGCATACTTCGCACTGCACCCGTTTGTAAAAGTTGGTCAGTAATGCCTAACTCCCTAAGATAACGCGTCTTGTCGTGCATGCCATGTTTATCAATATAGACATGACCACAGAAGAAATGCTTGATAAAGCTGAAAAACTTCAAAAAAGAGCGCGCATCTTGTCTATTATTCTTTCTAATTATGAGCTTAATCGCAATATTTGTCACCTTTTACAAAGACGATATAAGAACTCAAAAAAGCCAAAAGACTTCAATAACGAAACAAGCGCAAGAGTAGAAGAAAACAACGCGATCCAGTTGCTCCTTTATCATGATATCAATTCCACACAATTTCATAATTTCCGCTCGATTAGAATCAACAAGTTTATAACGATACACATCTCCGTTCTGCTCACAGTATGCCATCAATTCTTTTGCAAATTTCAAAACATCCACAATGATCACCTCAATCAACAAAAAATCATTATTGACGCAAAAAGTCAACGGAAGGCTGAATGAATACCATATTCAAAGCATTTGAGGAGAAAGAAATGAAAACATCTTAACGGCCGTTACCAGCCGACAAGTCTGAGGGGGCGATGTCAAATGGTACAAACGATTGAAAAAAGCACCGCAATCTGTAACACAACAAAATCCGGATATCCTGCACTTTGGGAATGCGGAGGGGCCACAACAAAAGGAGGATTCGCCCGTGTCATCTGTGGCCCGGGCTTCGAAAAGAAAAAAGCAATTTTTGTCAGGACCGGCGGCGAGTTATCCAACGGCGACCACGCATTATTTGTGGTCGAAAAAGGGGATCACCTCGTCCAGGTAAAGCGCCAAAACGAGGAGATCGAAATCGAGATTTTTCGTATCAGCGGATGGTGTAAAGATTTGCACGGAAATCACATCGCGGATCTTGACCTGATCAACCGATACGACATGGGAGAATGGACGAATCCCGTATCTCCGCAGATGGCAGACGCGGTTTTCGCGGCCATCTCGAAAGCCAAGCACTACCACTGCCGCGAAATGTATTTCGGGATTTCCCCGGAACCTATCATCTGAATATTCTGCATGCCAACCGTTACAATTACGACCGGCGCCGCAAAAATTTTTTATAAGGAATTTTTGCGGTGTTTTTTTACCCAAAAAAAACCGATACGAGCGACGAGGGCCCATATATCTCCGTTGCCACGACATACCGGAAACGGGGAGCGCTAACCTGACGCTCCCCGAAAAAGCAATTTTCAGCCAAGGGGGCACAATGGAAAAACAAACACAAAAATATTCAATGTTTGCCGGAACCTTCGGCTCCTGCCACGATCACGCAGGATACTGGCAGCCGATTCTTGCGCCGGACTACATGGCGGCGCGGGAGGTTATGTTCAAGCTGTACGGCAAAAACTGGAGTTTCGTCCACACGTGGGATATATGGACCGCGTTTATAGACGAAGTGAAAAAAACGGAAATGGGAAAGGAAAAGGCGCTGCCGAAAGTCGTCTGGGTGGAGCATGGAAAACCCGAAAGATACGCTGACATTCGATGAATGGGGCGCGCTGCTTAGATCGCCTGAGTACCGGCCTCTGTTGGAAGAACTGGCCGCCGCTGTAATAAAAGCGCGAACGGATCCAATGGACCGGCAGATCGAAGGCGACGACTGAAGGAGGGAAAAATGACCAACAAAGAAAAATTATCCTGGCTTTTTGCGGCCTTAGTGAGTTGCTGCGAAATAAATAATTTCACGCAAGCATACACCATTTTAAAAAACATTTTACGGTTTCCCGCGCGGGATTTACTGGAAATCCTTTCGTCCGGGGACGCAAACGTCGACGCTTTTTTTAAAAATGACTCATACGTCAAAAACGTCGACGCCGTTAATATGAGTTGTTTGTCATACACCAAAAACATGGCGGAGACCTATTCATGACGGCCCGATGGATCGTGCTCCCGTTTATGATACTGGCGGCATGCGTGTCATTCTCGGAAAAAGCCAAAAAGACCGGCTATCGGATAACGCCGCATGAGCTCTACAAGATCATTCACGCCTGCGGCGAGGAATTCCGCGCCGCCAACGGGGACGCTTATGATTTCCGGGAGCTCGTCATGGGGACGGCGGCCGTCGAGACCGACTTCGGCCAGTACAAAGACAATCGGCTCGGGATCACGCAGATCACTCCGACGGGGCTGGGCTTCATCAAGCACAAGGCCGATGATAAGGACAGGGAGCTTGTCCGTAACTACGGCCTGGAGCTGGCGCGCGTGACGACGCAAGATCTCGAATGGGATCATGCCGCGACTATTATCTTGACCTTTATTTTTTACAAGCACCGGGCGCAACAATTTCCGAAAGCTTATCCCGGCCACGCGGCCATCTGGAAAAAATTTTATAATACCAGCGCCGGAAAGGGACAACCCCGGCATTTCACAGAAAAATACAAGCGGTGGATTCAGCCGCTGGAGGCAGCCCATGAAAGCAAAACCTGAAAACGTTTCGGCCACGCTGTACAACATCGTATGCAGCACGAATCGCGAGCTGCCGGTCAAAAAGGTCGCCGAGCTTTACGGGCTCTCCGGCATCGCGCTGAATAAACTTCTTGTTGAATGGGGCATCCAATACAAGCGCGAAAGATATTATCTGGCCGTGCCCTATCACGGCATGGGATATACCAAGGTCGTCTGTACAACATACACCGTAGACACAGACACCGGATCATTCCGGCGTGATACGAGTTATTTGAAATGGACCTTGAAAGGGAGAAAATTCCTTTTTGAAGAATTGGAAAAACGTGGTTATCACAGACTGCCTGTCCGACCGGATGTAGAAACGCGCACGCGCGATCATTACCGTCGGCGGGAATATTATGATTGAAAAGGAGGTAAAAATGGGGG
This sequence comes from Fusobacteriaceae bacterium, assembly GCA_031272775.1. Classification (NCBI taxonomy): domain Bacteria; kingdom Fusobacteriati; phylum Fusobacteriota; class Fusobacteriia; order Fusobacteriales; family Fusobacteriaceae; species Fusobacteriaceae bacterium. Next base: position 8,484 of record JAISTB010000009.1, read on the forward strand.
TATCGATCAGCACAAAAAAACTCAATCTGGAGATCGCCCGCAAGGGCTGCACCCAAAAAGAACTTTCTGAGGCGTCCGGCGTCTGCCTTGCCACCATCTGGCACCTGTTACACAAGAATGACGCCCCGGCCAAACACACGACGGCTCACAGGCTGGCAAACGCATTGGGCGTCGACGTTTCGGCAATTATCGGCGTATAAGGGGGGATCATGGCGAAAATTTATCAACTGCCGGATCATGTTCTCGGCGAAAAAAAACTTAACGGAAACGAAAAAGTCTTGTATGCGCTGATTTACACCATCGCCGAAAAGAAAAAGTATTGCATGGGATCAAACAAGTTATTGGGGGACATCCTGCATTTTCACCGCAAGACGATCCAGCGCCAGCTCGCCCGCCTGCGGGACAAGGGATTTATTGAGATCAAGATTATCCGCGACATCGACTCCGACGAGGTCCTTGAACGGCGGATCTATATCAAGAAGTGAGTGAAGGAGGTAAAAAATGGAATATGTTGATGACGGAAAAGTCGACTTGACCGATGACGTCACAAATTTCGCCTTTGAAAAGGCGTCGTATTTTCTATGCGGCGGCTGCCAAAAAAGAACGCTGTTTCCGTCTGAAAGCACCGGATTCTGCTGCACAAGCCATTGGATCGATATCGTTTGCCGAAACGGATACGATGAAAGCTCCGTCACCGCAGAATGCAAACATTATGATCAGATACCTTTTGATGAAGGACGCTGATATGAAAACGATTGACGATTATCTGGACTCCATAAACGCAAAAGAGATGTTCAACACCATGAAAATCAAGCGCGGACTTCCTTATGAAGCCAAAGTCAAGCATGCAGAAGTCAGGGCGCGAGAATTTTATGATCGGCTCGACGGTCGCTGTCATGTCTCCGTGGGCGGCCTTGACAGCATAACGCTCTTGATTTTTCTTCGATCAATCGGCATCAATGTCCCTGCGATTTCCGTATCAGCTTTAGAGGACGCCTCGATTATCCGGATCCACAAGCAACTCGGAGTCATTATGTTAGCGCCGCTTATGACCAAGACGGACGTCATCCGAAAATTCGGATTTCCTGTAATCTCCAAAGAAATCGCCGGAAAAATAGAACTACTGCAAAACCCCACTGAAAAGAACGCTACAGTCCGACATGCAATCATTACCGGCGAAACAGGCGAATATGGAGGATTCCGAAAAAATACACGAATGAAGCTGTCGGATAAATGGCTCCGCAAATTCGCCGGCAATGAAAATCAAAAAGAGGGCTGTGATTATTGCTGCGCGCCTTTCAAGGTATCGCAAAAATGCTGCTATTATCTGAAAGAAAAGCCTTGCGACGACTATGCAAAGAAAAACGGATCATCGCCATACCTCGGTCTTATGGCTTCAGAACACGGCCGTCGAGAAAAGGTGCTTATGCGTACTGGATGTAATTACTATGGGAAAACCGTCACCAGATCGGCTCCATTTGCGATATTTTCGAGGCAAGACATCCTGCAATTGGCGCTTGACTTGAATGTGCCTGTCCCGGAGATCTATGGGGAAATCAGACGAGACGTTTCCGGCAATCTATACACGACAAAGGCACAAAGAACAGGCTGCGATATGTGCGGTTTCGGGATAACTTTCGAAAAGCGTCCTCATCGTTTTGACCGGCTACGGGAGCGCAATCCGATAGCATGGAAATACTGGATGTATGACGTCGGGTGGGGTAAAGTTCTCGACTATATAGGAATAAGCTGGGAAAATACCCCATATACATTACAAATTGATTTTTAAAGGACGTGATCACTTGTCAATAAAAATATCGACTATCTCAACAAAAATCGGCCCCATAGATATGGCAAAAAAAAATTGGCTTATGATTCTCCGGGATTTTCTGAAGCCGATCGGAGGCAATCATGACTGAACATCCCGGATACTATGCCATCATTCCCGCCAAAGTTCGCTATGACAAGACGCTGACGTTTATGGAGCGGATCCTTTACGCCGAAATCTCAGCGCTGACAAACAAAAACGGCTTTTGCCACGCGTCGAATCGTTATTTTGCCGATCTTTACGACGTCAGCGTCCGGACAATTATTTCGGCTATCAAAAAACTTGTGGACCATGGGTATTTGTTTTCACAGAACATCTATAAGGAAAACTCGATGGAAATCGAGAAACGGATCTTGTCGCTTGACGACCCCCGTGAAAAAAATTTCATGGGGGGCAGTGAAAATAATTTCATGACCCCCCGTGAAAAAAATTTCACGGATAATAATACAAGATTAGAATATTATAATAATACACACAGCGAACCCGAAACATTTCACGATGTGGAATCAATCATATCCGAAGAAAAAACAGACAACCCGATTCCGACTGAACCAGTTCAGAAACCAACGCAGACGGTCATGACCGAAACAATACTTGCCAAATACAAGAAGTTGGATCTCCCGGCTTACGAATACCCCCCAAATCCATGGCAGATCATGGAATGCGTGAATCGGATCGGAACGGTCAAACTGTTTCAGGCGCTGGAGATCATGGCGAAAAGCGATTTTGTCCGGAGGACCATGTCCGTCGACAGCATTTTCAAGGTCGCCAATCTCAAAAAAGCCTTGAACGGAAATTTCCGGGACCCGCCGCCGAAAGAAAAAAGGACCTCGGCCGCAGGTGATCCGGACTACAGTCCGGAAGCGAACACGTGGGAAAGCTATGAAAAGCAAAAGGGTGGACAATGGAAGACCTGAAAAAATGCCCGTACTGCGGCAAAGCGTATAAAATAAACGACTATGACGTATCGTTCCTGTCCGACGAGATAAAAAATCGCGTGCGGTTTATCCCGGACTGCACTTGCGCCGCCGAACGCGCCGAAGCGGAACGGGCTGCGGAGATCGCCCAAAAAAGAAGAGCTGACCGACTGGCGGCCGTCATGAAATACGAAAGGATGTCCATTGAAAATCTGCGTTTCGACGGAGCCTCCGTGTATCAGACATCGGAAAAAGAACAAGAACTCCATCGGGAAATCGCGGAATACGCGGAAAACTTCGACGACTACCTCGTATCCGGCACCGGCTTCATCTTCATGGGATTTTCCGGATCCGGCAAGACCTACTGCGCCAACATCATCGCCGAAAGGCTCCGGAAAGATCTGCACACGGTACTGATCCTGACTATGGGCGAATATCTGCTCAGGGTCCGGCAGCTGATCAATGGATCACCCGGAAGCGAACAGGAATTGCTTGATCACATGCTGCGCTGCGAACTCCTGATTCTGGACGATCTCGGTTCCGAAGTATTCACCGACTGGGCCAAAGGTAAGCTGTTCGAGATCATAGACGGTCGCTATCGGGCAAAGATGCCCACGATCATCACCACAAACCTGACTCTCAAAATGCTTGCGGAGAAAACGCGTATCGACGGAAGCGACAAGATATTTGATCGCCTAAAGGAAACCTGTAGGGTCCGGATCTTCGGATGGCCGAGTCATCGTAAAGCCTGCGGGTCATGACATGGCAGGCGGCAAAATCCCCGAGTGGGACGGAAGAGTTCAGCTGTTCAGGGGGGAGTTTTCGGAAACCCCTGTCTGGACATTTTACAAAATGCGCTGTTATTTTGGCGTGATCAATTGTGGAAACGAAAAAGAGCAACTCCGGAACATGTGGCGATATTACTTGTGGATGTCCAAAAAAGAAAAAGGTGACAACAAATGAGAAATAAAATTTTGATGTCCATTCGGCCGGAATTTGCCGAGGCGATCTATCGCCGCGAAAAATTGGTGGAATATCGCCCCCGGATTCCCAAAGGGTGGCTGGAAAACTGGGAGACGGAAAAGACGGTTTACATCTACGAAACAGCTCCCGTGAGCAAAGTGACGGGCAAAATAATTGTAAAAACCTGCGCCCTTTTCGTTTTCCCGAAAGGCAAACACTCTGAAATTATAACTTACCCCATGTCTCCGGCAGAGGATGACTATCTAAAAGGGCACACATCAATCTATGCGCTGCATATCAGAAATGCGCAAAAATTCAAATTTCCAATGGAATTAGGGCAAGGAATTTTCAGTCACATCAAAAAAGCGCCGCAGTCGTGGGTTTATGTTGAAACCGAAGAGGAGAAAAAATGGATAACAACGATAAAGTAGAAAAAGTGACGGAATATGAAATCACGAGAGCGCTTGCAAATATGCACTACAAAACAGATATATTTGCGGCACAAGTACGAACAAACGGGATCAATGGGAAATATAGAATTTTTGATGGAATCTCAATAGCGAAAAGCTGGGTATCCCCATGTGTAAAAGGCTATGAAATAAAAACATCAAGATCAGATTTTCAAGCGGACAATAAATATTTTGAATATCTTGAATTTTCAGACGAGCTTTATATTGTGTGTCCGCAAAACCTTATTGAAAAGCATGAAATTCATGAACGCATTGGGCTAATCTGGTATAATCATAAAACAAAAAAACTCCGGACCATGAAAACTGCTAAATACCAAAGAGCGGATCCAACAAAGCAAAACAGAATTTTATTGTATATCATCATGTCATCGATCAACCCGACCTTTCCGCCGCCAAATTTTAAAGTGCAGCATTTCAAAGAGTGGCTTGACAACAAAAAAACAACGAAGGAATTGAGTTATCTTGTCAAAAGCAAATTGATTTCCGAAATCAGCGAGTATAAAAAAGCTGGATATGAAAACATAGTCGAAAGATTAAAACGTGCGGAGACCACGTACAATTCGATATATGAAGTCCTTCGAAAACATGGTTTAGAATACCAAGGGAATCCCGCACAAATAGTTGATGATATTTTATCACGCGGGGACGGAATGCTGCCATGGATTAGCCGTCTGAAACTATGTGTAAAAAGCCTGTACTCAGAAATAGAAAAGAGAGAATAAAAGGAGGTAAATTTTGACTAAAATTCAATGGACGCAGGAAACATGGAACCCCTTCACCGGCTGCACGAAGTGTTCCTCCGGATGTTTAAACTGCTATGCGGCAACCATGGTCAAAAGATTGCAGGGCATGGGATTGTCAAAATACAGCAACGGATTTGAGCCCGCCTTCCATCCAGATGAATTAAGCATTCCGGAAAAATCAAAAAAACCATCAATCATTTTCGTTTGTTCTATGAGCGACATCTTTCATGAGAAATTTCCTGATCAATACGTCGAAAGAGTTTTCGACGTCATGAAAAGCAACCCGCAGCATATATTTCAGTTATTGACGAAAAGAGCTGAAAGAATGGGCCAATATATCGAAAGTCATTACTCCCAAAAGGACAAATGCCCGAAAAATATCTGGGTCGGAGTTACCGTGGAAAGCCGCGTCTATGCCTTCAGGTCCATCATTCTCGCAGGCATAAAAAACAGATTATCCGGAAAAGTTTTTTTGTCCTGTGAGCCTTTGCTTGATGATCTCACACAATCCGGAATTTACTTCACAAAAGACGGCATTTCTGGAATAGTAGATTTTTGCGCAATGGATTGGATCATCTGTGGCGGAGAAAGCGGTCCAAAGGCAAGACCTATGGATCCGCAATGGGTCAGAAATCTGAAGAACAAATGCGCCTGGTGTGCTGTTCCGTTCTTTTTCAAGCAATGGGGCGCGTGGGGTCCGGATGGAATAAAGCGAAACAAAGAAAGAAACGGTTGTTTGCTTGACGGAGAAGTCATTCAAGAATGGCCGGAAGAATTACGAAAGTTTCTGAAAAAGGAGATCCATGTTCAGAGTCCCAAAGGAGATAGATAAGATCAAACTGACGGAAGACCTGCTCCAAGCGTATAAAACGCTGCTAAAACAAAAGCGCTTTTTCGAAAAACGGATCTACGATGAAATTATTCTGATCAAACAAAGCCCCATCGTCTCCATGTTGACCGGCGGGCTCATAGAAGTCAAAAGCGACCTCGAAAAGCGTGAAGAGATCATCGAAAAAAATAAGATGATTCTCGAAAGATACACATCCGTAACGGACACCGTCCGGCTGGCCCTTGAAAGCACTCGGCACTTCAAATACCAGGGCATTGTCATCATGTTTTACATGTGCGGCAAGGAAATTTCTGAAATCCTGACTTTTTTCAAGATATCAGAGCGAAAATTCTATTACCAAAAGAAAAAAATTTTGAACGCAATTTCTGACTTGATTTTTTACTGATTTTTTGAAAATCGGGAAATAAAGGACATTTACAACTGAATTTTTGCAGTAAAATTGCAGTAATTTTGCAGCAAAATTGCAGTAAATTTGCAGTTGACTTGCAGCGCCGAATATGCTATACTTATAATAAGCAGAATCGGGCGCAAGTCGTCCGGTTCTGTTTATTTTTTGCACAAGGGTGAACACCATGGAGATCGATAAGATTTTTCGGTTCGGAATCGACAAGGTCAAGCTATTCGGATTTGACATGAAAACCGAAAAAAAATGGAAGATCCAAAGCACCGAAAATGAAGATGACTACATCGAAAAAACGGTCATCAATGACGAGCTGTTTTCCATAGTCTCAACCTATAGACTGAAATCCTGCGGCGACACCTACGAAGAAATAATCTCCAATCATATCGAGTTCAACCCGAACAGAATCTTGTCAGGGAATAACGTTCGCAACGCCACCACGGCAGATCTCCAAGAAGCCGTGGACATATTGACGGAAATCCTTGCCAAAAAAGAAGTTTATGTCGACTTCAGCGACGCCAAGATAAAAGAGATCGAATTCAATGTGAATTTGCCGGTGGACTTCGAAAGTTACAAAAGGGTTTTTCAGCTTTTTATCTTCCAATTCCGGGAGCCGAAATTTATCGGCCGGTTTATCAAAAAAGAAAAAGAGTCTGAATATCGGTCCGACGAAACCTATTTCACCAAGATCAATAAAAAAAGCTCTTTCCTGATCTACGACAAAAGCAAAGAAAGCGACTATCCCAAAGAAGTCACCCGAATGGAATACCAGTTCAGCTATGACACCTATAGGTATAATGTCAATCTGTACGGACTTACGAATTCCCTCGAAGATCTTCTACGGCACCCGGAAATACCTGAAAAGTTATTTGTGGACCGGGCAAAAAAAGACTTCCTGCAAAAAGCCTTTCAATTTTTGGAAGAGAACATCAAGCCGATACTGGAGCGGGAATACCTGAATTTCAAGAAAAACAACAGATTTTACAAGCTGAACGGTCGCCCGCAACGACGAAACGTGTACAAATACCTGAATCAATACAACATATTTGATTATAGCTTTCTGATTGATCTGGTACAAAAACACGACGCCCCCCACATGCAAAGGGAAAAAGAAAGAATCATACGGAAATATGGGCATTTGAACAACGTCGAAAAGCTGAACCGCGTCATGAATTTTCTTTTACCCATCGCCACCACTTAGTGGGAGCAATAAAAACCAGTTTCAAAGCGCGATATTGTCTACATTGTAAGGGCACTCGATTTCAAAAAATAAACCCCTGTTTTCCTAACTAACAATATAGGAAAAGCTGGTGAACTTTTTAGCAAACTTTTGGCAAACCACAAGAGGACCCCATGACTCACAAAAAGCATAAATCCTTCAGAAACCTTTCAAATACGGTCGTGATCCGTTACGAGTTCGGCGAAAACCTCATAGATATCTGTCGGTCATTGGGCTGTAACTATAGCACGGCCGCGCACTACCTGTCCAAGGTCGGAGCGGTCAAGGGGCGGAACGCGCAGCTGGTACGTGCGAAACAAGCCGTCGAAGCAATCACGACGACGGCGAAAGAGCAAAGAAAACATCTGGCCGATCTGCAAAAGATTCATGAAAACCTGATCACAGAACTTAAAGGTTTACCCGTGATCGCAGGCATGAAAACCGAGATGGGGATCAAGGCCAGAGCCGACGCCATCAAGGTCGCCATCGAGAACGCGCAAAAGCTGTACAACATGACTATGACCGAAGAGGAAGAGCTGAAGCGGCGAAGCGACTACCTAAAGTATATGCAGCTGGTGTCCGAGGTGGAGCGCGGAATGACAGAAACAGACATCGACCTCTCCGACCTCGACAGAGAGACATAAGGTACTGCCGGGAAATATATTCATTCGCGGGTGCGAAAGAGGCCCGGCGAACGTAAAATTCTCCTGGGAAAAATCCGTCGGGGTTGCGAAAAAGACCGGGGAAATAAAGGCGGGAAACAATGATCGTCGCAAAAGAAAAAGAACTGGCCGAATTTCTGGAAGTGTCCGGCCAATACATTCGGGAAGCGTATCAAGAATTCAAAGGCGCAAAAGGATATGACTTCATGAAAGTGGTCAAGCGCCATCTGCAAAGCATCCGTGGGAACACCGGCACCATGGTCAACGCCAAAACGCTGGCGGAACTTCTCGGGGTATCAGACAAGATCGTGCGAGAACTTACGGCGCAAAACATCCTGATAAGGAATGAAAAGGACAAGTATGATCTGTACGTGAACATCAAGCAATACATCCAAAGCGACGACGAATGGAACCGTAAAAAGAAGGCAGAACGAGAAATACTTGAAATCAAAAAGGAAATCCTGAAAGACAAATATCACGCCGCCGAGGATATCGAACTCATCATGTCCAACGTCGTCATGAATTTCAAGATGAATTTGATGGCGGCCAAGCGCAAGATCATCATCGCCCTGGAATCAGCGGAAAAAGAAAAATGGGGTGATATCCTGGACGAGCTGTTCGCGGCGGCGCTCAATGAAATGGCAAAATATCAGCCGCCAACGAACGCGGGAAAAGTCATCAAAGACCTGTAGGAGCCAGCATGATCAAAAAAAAGAATTGCCATATGTGTAGTTTTTGCGGAATTAACGAAGGAAAGCTGCAATGTGTGAGGTATAAACACATCATCGGGAAGGACGATGCCGCGTGCAATATGTACCACCCGGACCGGGATGTCGGCGGAGCATGGGAAAGACAAAAAGAAAACATTCTGATCGGCGCGGCTAAACGCGCCAAGCACAAAAATGATATGGGCTACCATTGAGGACCGTCAAAGACGGGGCAGGTTAAACGCCTGCAAGCCCCTTAACAAGGGAATCATACATATGATTACAAACCCTTTGGATATCTGGAAAGACGAACATTTCTAAAGAGAAAATCATGCGAATACTGAATCTATACGCCGGAATCGGCGGGAATAGAAAACTATGGGGAGATGAACATGAAATCACGGCGGTCGAAATCGACAGTCAGCTCGCCGATGTTTATCGGGAACTTTATCCTCGGGATAATCTGCAAGTTTTTGATGCGGAGACGTATTTTCTGACCTATTACCATAATTTCGATTTGATCTGGATATCGCCCCCGTGTCAGTCACATTCAATGCTGAATTATGTCTGTGCCTCGAAAAGGCTCCCGGATATGCGCCTGTATGGATTCATCTTCTTTTGCAGGCACCACCTGAAAACAAACTGGGTAATAGAAAACGTCAAGCCATACTATAAACCGTTGATCCCGCCGTCGGTCATTCTGGGGAGGCATATGTTTTGGAGTAACTTCAAAATACCGGATTTCCCTTTTCAACATAGATTTTCGATGGAAAAGGGGTCGAAAAACAAAATGGCGAAACGATTCCAGATGGAATCGGCGCTGCCGCTACTGGGCCGGATGGAACCAATAAAGGCTCGACAAACTATGCGAAACATCTGCGATCCTGAAATCGGGAAATATATTCTTGACTGCTGCCTGGAGAACGGGCGGCGCGAACAGAAAAAACTATTTGAAAGCGGATGAAAAAACGAAGGACGTGAAAAGCCAGATAGACAAGGCGAATAGAGAGAACATTGAAAAATATAGAGAAACTCTGAATTTTTTAAAAGAAGAAGAGAAAAGATTTCAGGACAACTTGAATTTGATAGATAGTCACCCCATGCGATTAGCTGTATTTATAAATACAGAACAAGGCGAAAAAAAGATTGATGATATTTATGATACCGAGGAAGTCGAAACCTTCCTGAAAAACATTATCAAAGACGTGGCTAAACAGAGCCAACACTGGAGAACGTCAACGATCCGCCGCCTGAGGCGACGAATTGAAGAATATGAAAAGGAGAATATATGCGTAGCCCCATGATTTATTTTGGGAACAAAGAAAAAGCGGCTCCGCTCATCTGGGCGCTGCTGGGGGATGTACAAAATTATATAGAGCCTTTTTGCGGATCGGCTTCGGTGGTCCTCAATCGGCCGCCGGTGGTTGGGCATCGGTCGGAACTCATCAACGACTTTTCGGCGCTGGTCGTAAACGCGCATCGCGCCATTCGGGAAAATATTGCCGCCGGATGGGTGGAATACACGAGCGTCGCCAACGGATCAGGATATAGTCACATTGCTCATGACAGCCGTGAGGCCCTGTATGCGAATCCGGCTTGTCTGAAGAAACAAGAAGCGAAACAGATGACCTTGTGTCTTGAAAGATAACGCTAAAAGGCTGAAACTAAGCCAAAACGAGTTAAAAAATAAAATTTACACAAATCCGAACCGGCAAAAGCCGGATTTTTTATTTATAGGAGAATGATGGAAATCGAAGTCGGCGGCAGTCGAATGATCCCGCAGCGCACCATAAATCTCGTGCGCGGGTGTTTGGAATTGCTGGAAACGGAAGAAAAAACCGGCGTCCTGGAATGGGCGCAGGCGAACATGTACCTGCCGTCTATATCCAGCGAATCAGGAAAAATGGACGTCTATCGGACGCCGTACATGGCCGAGATCTATGCGCGTTTGGAAGAACGCGCCGTTCGCCAAATGTCTCTTATGTTCGGCGCGCAAATGGCCAAAACGACATTTCTCATCGCTTCAATCTTTCGAAACATCTGCGTGGATCCATGCCCGATGATCTTTGCCATGCCGACGGAAAAGATGGCTGTCAAATTTTCAAAAGAAAAGCTCCAGCCGACCATCGACGTCAACGAGGTCCGGAAAAGGATCTTGTCATCGGATGATACGATCCTGCACAAGGGATTCAAGGGTGGATTTTTGTCCCTGATCGGCACAAAGATCGCCTCAAATCTGGCCATGTCATCGTGCAAATATGCTTATGTGGACGAAATCGACCGAATCGAACGGTCTGCAGGCATAGAGGGAGATCCTTTCGCGCTGCTGTTGAAACGACTCATGACCTATGAAGGCGAATCAAAGGTCATAGCGACCGGCACTCCTACGGAAAAAGGAAAATCCAACATTGAAAAACAATATTTGCTGTCCTCACAGGCTATCTGGGTGCTCCCGTGCCCCCACTGCGGGGAATATCAAGCACTGGAATGGCCGCAAGTCAAATGGGAAGGCAAGACGGCCGACACGGTCGGCGATATCAGATATGAGTGCAAAGCCTGCGGGGCGTTGGCTCCGGAATCGGCATGGAAAAAAAATAATCAGGCTGCCGGGCGATGGCTGCACAAGATCCCGGAACGGGCGGAACATCTGGGATATTATATCAATCAGTTGGCCAGCTCTATCCGGACATGGGACTCCATTGTCAAAGAATGGCTGAAAATCCAAAACTCCGAAGAACTGGACAAGAAAGAAAATCTCAAAGTATTCATCAACACCGTCATCGCCGAGCTCTGGGAAGATGTCATCATGAAAAACGATTACAACGACGTATACAAGCGCCGAGAAAAATACGAGGCGGAACTCCCCGACGAGGTGTGCCTGCTCACCATGGGCGTCGATGTCCAAAAGGACTGGATGGAATATGAAGTCATCGGCTGGGGACCGACAGGAATCTGGGGTATCGAACACCGGAAGCTGTACGGGAACCTCGAAGAAAAAACCATATGGGAACAACTGGACCTTTTCCGCCGGAAAGAATACAAATTCCGGAACGGGGAAGGCCTTTTCATTTACGGGACGGCCATCGACACCGGCTACAGCTCGCAACGGGTATATGACTACGCAGCGGCGCGGAAAAATGAGCGGGTATATGCGACAAAGGGATCCAACGACATTCATGCGCCGGTTATGGCCGGGGCGACGGACCTCAAAGACAAGAGCTGCAAACTGTACACCATCGGCGTCGGAACATTAAAAGATACGCTATACAGCATGATAGACATCCCGGAAGGGTCCGAGGGATACCTGCATTTTCCGAAAAACAACGGCCGCGGATATGACGAAGCCTACTGCAAAGGACTCATGTCCGAGCACAAGGTCGACGATGGCGGGAAAGTAAAATGGGAACAGCATTATAAACGAAACGAACCACTGGACTGCCGAAACTATGGGACTGTACCGCTGTATATCAACGGCATAAACGTCAAGAAAATCGCGGAACTGACCAGGGCACAACAAAAAGAGCTGTCTCAATATGGATATATCGGATATGACGCGCCGCAGCGGTCGGCGATCATCGACAACGGAATCGCTGAATAACGGAGGGAATCATGATAGACATCCGGGAATACGAAGAGCGGATCGGGGAACTGGAAATCGCGCTGGAAGAAATCGCAGCATTCGGAAGCGCCTATATTCGAGGCGAAAAGAAAGAAGCCGCAGACGTTCCAGCGCTACAGGGACTGCTTGACACTTATCGCACGCAACTGGACGCGGCCATCCGTCAGCCGGTCACATTGGATCGTTGCCGACGGATGATCTATCTGTGCCATGAGGCCATGGAAACGGTCCTCGCGGGGAAAGAATACGAAATGGAAGGAATGAAGCTGACAAGGGCGTCATTACCGGATATCAAGGCGCTCCTCAATTACTGGGAAACGGAAAAAACGCGGCTTGAAACCGGCGAACGTAAAGGCGTTATGGTATATCGCGGCGTCAATTTTGACGATTAAGGAGGACAAATGGGGATTGTAAATCAGATATTTTCAGGATGGGCGGCGACGCGTATCCGGGCTGAAACGAAACGGATCAATGCCGAAACGGAGAAGCGCCGGGCGGAAATTATGCAAGAAGTGATCCAGAGATTCGAAAACTACACGCACGAAGGGGCCAGCCAAAGGAAAAACGCATTTGCCGGTGTAGACGATAACATCTACTCCCATGATGAAGACATTACCGAAAATATTCCGACATTGATCGCACGGTCGCGCCGGAACTTTTACGGGAACAGTATCGCCCGCGGCGCGATCACGAAGCTCACAAACAGCGTCGTCCATACGGGACTCAGGCCGAAACCGTGTCCTAATAACAGGATCCTGAAACTATCCGAAAAAGAGCTGGAACAGCTTCAGAACGAAATCCAGACAAGCTGGAACCTGTGGGCAGGATCTCCCGAATGCGACGTGACACGGCAAAGTAATTTCTATCAAATCCAAGCGCTGGCCTTTCAAACCATGCTCATCGACGGGACCTGTTTCATCAAAATCAAGTATAAAAAACGGAAAAAAGAATTTTTCGAGATGAAACTGAAATTTCTGGACGCGGGGCGACTATTGTCACCGAAAGGAGACACGCCGGACGGTCGGATAAAAAACGGCGTCGAGTACAACGAAGACGGCGAACCGGTCGCATACTATTTCCGGAAAACGGATCTGTCATACGAAACGGAGCGAATTTCGACCTATACAACAGACGGAGATCGGCAGCTAATCGTCCTCATGACCAAAGAACGGCCCAATCAGAGAATGGGTGTGCCGCTTCTTGCACCGGTTCTGGAAATCCTGACGCAGCTCACGAAATATACCAACGCCGAACTCATGGCGACGGTCATCGCGTCCATGTTCACGGTGTTCATCACGACTGACAAAGACGCCGAATCCCCGCTCAACCTCGGGGGCGTTCCAAAAATGCCAAAGAAAGGACCTCATCACGGTGACCCGGAAGTCAACATGAAAATCGGGTCCGGATCAATCGTGCGGCTGGAACCAGGTCAGAACATCAACCTGGCCGATCCGAAACGACCGAGTCAGAATTTCGAAGCGTTTTTCACGGCGCTCTGCAAGATGATCGGATCCGCGCTGGGGATCCCGCATGAAATCCTGATGGCAAAATTTGACGCAAGCTACAGCGCCAGCCGGGGCGCGGTCCTCGAATTCTGGAAATACATCCTCGCCTGTCGCGCCAACCTGATCGACAATCTGTGTGTGCCGGTCTATCAAATGCACCTCGACGAAGCCGCTGCAAAAGGGTTTATTGATATAAAATGCGACTACACGAACCCGATCAACCGCAGCGCGTACAGCGAGGCGGAATTCTACGGGACGGCCATGTCGCAGCTGGACCCAAAAAAGGAAGTGGAAGCGGCGCTCCTCAGAATCAATAGCGGGCTATCAACACGCGCGCGGGAAGCCAGGGCGCTCAACGGCTCAGACATCGAGGAAAACTTCCGGCAGCTGGAAAAAGAAGAAAAGCAAATCAGAAAAATGCGGGAGGTGAAAAAACAGAATGGGAACATTACGAACACAGATGAAGGGGGAGACGCTTGAAATAATCATTTACGGCAGCATTGGCGAAAGCTGGTGGGGAGAAAACATCACGGCCGAATCGTTTCTTAAAGAAATTGAGAAAAACGAAAAGGCGAAGAATATCCTTGTCAGATTGAACAGTCCGGGCGGAAATGTCTTTGACGGAATAGCGATTTATAATCAACTGCGACGGCTCAAAGGGCACAAGACTGTAAAAATCGAGGGAATTTGCGCGTCTATCGCGACGGTTATCGCCATGGCCGGAGACGAAATCATCATGGACGAGGTCTCTGACTTCATGATCCACGACCCGACAGCAATGGCGTCGGGCACCGAAGAAGACATGCAGAAAACCGCCAACGTCCTCGCGCTTATCAAGGACAACATCGTCACAGCGTATATGACCAAGGTCAAAGACACGATCACAAAAGAAGATGTGGCGATCCTCATGACAAACGAAACATGGATGACGCCCCCCGTGGCGCTTGAAAAAGGATTCATTACAAACATCGAAAAATCCGCGCCGACTCCGCCGGAAATCAAGGCCGAGGTCTTTCCAGGGTTTTTCAATTATTTCAAAGCGCCGAAACAATTCAAAAATATCGCCGAATCATCAACCATAGAATCGCATGAAGCCCCAAAAACCAAACACAAGGAGGAAAAGAAGGCTATGAACAAAGAAGAACTTAAAAATCAATTCCCTGATGTATACGCCGAAATCGTCAACGAAGGCGCAACCGGGGAGCGGAACCGGATGGCCGCGTTGGATAAACTGGCCGGAAAAACACAGAACGCCGAGGCGCTGGCCATCATCGCGTCGGCAAAATATGACAAAATCCAAAACGCTGAATCTATTGCCATGGAGATTTTGGATAAAGTGACGTCCGCGCCTGCCGCGTTTGACAAGCCCAAAGATCAAGCGATGGGAATCGCCGAAAAATTCGAAGAAAAGAAAAACGCGTACAACAAAGAAGACGTGGACAACAGCAAGGAAGACACCAACAAGAAGCAACAGGCCGATGACATCCTGAAAGATGTGGTCAATTTTGCCAACATGTAAAAACATCGCATAAAAATAAAGGAGGAATCAAATGAGCGTAGTACATACACCGGACAATCTCATCGCGGGGCTTATTATCCCGCAGTATAAAGTCAGAATTCCCGTGGCTAACGGGACATATTCCCGAGGTGACGCGCTTCAAAAAACCGGCGGGATCGTGGGGGCGCTTGCGACAGCGAGTAATTTTTATGCCGTGGCCGCCGAGGACAAGGTCGTGGACGCGCAAAACACCAAACTGCTCGTTTATTTGAGCGGACAGTTTACGACGTCGGAAGTAAATTTCGGATCTGTTGAGGCGGCGGATGTCGTCGATGTCGCGCGTGGATTTCAGATCTATTTCGAATAAAGGAGGAAAAAGATGCCTACAAGAACAGTTTTCAGCACAAAATCGCTTACCACGGCGATCGAACAAGTAAAATCCCCCGCGGCTTTCCTGTATACGACCGCCATCGGTCGCGAACAGACGCACACAACAGTCAAATTCGAAATCCACAACAAGGGGGCCAAACGGATCCGCACTGCCTTTGTGGGACGCCAGGATCCCGTCCGGAATATCCTGAAAGATTCTTTCCGGGTGGATGAATACGCGCCGCCTGCGATCAAGATCAAAGTTGTGAACATGGCCGAGGCCATGTTTGAGCAGAAATTCGGAACAACGCCTTACGACGACCAGACAACGGCGGCCAAGAAAGAATTGGCGGATGAACTGATATTTCTTAAAGAGGTGGCCTTCCGGACAAAGCTCTGGGCGCTGTCTCAACTGCTGACCACCGGGATCTATCCCATGGCCGACGGCGAAACGGGAATCACCTACGACAGCACGTGGGCGCAGGAAATCCTGACCGGGGGAAATTTGTGGTCATCGGCCGCCGCCGACATCATCGGCCAGATGGAACAAAAAAAGCTCGACATCCAGAAAGAAACCGGGATAGTTATCGACACGGTGATCGTTTCCCCGGACGTGGCCGCTCTGCTGAGACAGAATGACAGCATAAAAGAAACGCTGGCATCTTATCACAACGCGTCCATCGTCCTTGATCAGACCGCGCGCGGGACTGATGGCGGAGATCTGATCATGTATATCCCGAGCCTGAATCTCCAAGTATACAGCTATGCCGAATGGACACAACTGCCGGACGCGCAGCAGGATGACAATCTGCTCCCCGCCGGGACAGTCGTCTATTTGAAAAAAGGATCATTTACCTGCCATTACGGGGCGCTGGCGCTCAAACCCGACCGCAAAGCGGACGAATCTGTCCTGTTCCCCGTCAAGGAAGTCGTGCGGAAATGGACGACGGATAGTACCGAAGACAATGAACTCCAGCTGCATAGCGCGCCCCTTATCATTCCGGACGACGGCAAGGGATGGGCTTGCGTAAAAGTGACCGACTAAGGAGGAAATAAATGAAAATTATTTCGAGAAAATATGCAATCAGAACCGATGACAACGTCCTGCATGAAAAAGGCGCGCCCTTTGAAGTCAGCGACAAAATCGCAAAGGACCTGATCAAGCGCAACCTCGCCGAAAAAGTCAAAGACGTAAAAGAAGACGACGAAGACGAAGAAACCGACGACACGGGCAAAGAAGACGCCAGATCCGGCAGCGCGAGGGAAAATGGATCAGATATGGGAGACGCGGGCGGGGATAAGTCGGACGAAGAAGCGCCTCCGGCGGGCGAAGTAAAAAAAGATGAAAATCAGAATGCCACGCCGGTCATTCCCGGCGTGACCACGACAAGCGGAAAGGGACATAAGAAATGATGCCCGGTCGCCCCTCATCGGCCGCAAGGAATATGGCCGTAAAAGACGCAAAGATGAACTGGTTTCGTGAATTCGCAGTCCGGCACGTGATCAACAGGATCCGGATGACGGCGATCGTCAATAACATCACGTCAGACCGTAATTTTTCCGGCCATGACATCTACAAGAAAGACAAAAAGGATACGGGAATCACGAAAAACGGCAAACGCGTCTGGATCAAGGCCAATGATTATCCCAAGGGCGTACCGATAAAAGTCGGAGAAGAGATCGACGTCGACGGCGAAAAATTCGAAATTATCAGCCTGCACAAGATATTTGACGCCTTTCTCGTGATCGACATTGCCGGATTCACGGAATAGGGGGGCGACCATGTATATATCAGTCAAACTCCAGGACGATCAGGTCGCCAAACTAAAAAAGTTGGCAAGTCTGTCCAGAAAGTTGGCCGACGATGTCCTGAAAAGAAGCATCCGGCACGCGATACGGGTCGCCGGACAAATGGAACGGGAAACGATCGGGGACCTGTATACAGCTGAATCCGGCGTCATCAATCAAGGCATTACGGAAAAGGTCAGCGGGTCCGAAGGATCACTGCTTGCCGCCACAAAAAAAAGCGCGGTCGAAAAATTTGATATGAGTATGAAAAAGCCGGGACGGAGCACGTCCCGGCTTTCCGCTGTCATCAACAAAGCCAGCGGGCGGCATACGATGGCGACCATGTTCTGGGCCTTCTATAAAAATTCCGGCGGCCGAACGCCGGGGCTGTACAAACGCAATAGGAGCGCAAATCATCCACGTGACATCACGGCGTTCCGGACCATATCCGTTTACGGCATGACCCGGCCGCTGTCACAGGCGCAGCTGGACGAGATCGAAAAGATCTTTTTTGCGGAGCTTGAACGCAGACTCGCGGAGGTGTAAATGGCAAGGGTAAACGACAACGAATTTATGTTCATCGACGAAGAGGGGGAACTCCAAAGAGTCCCGCTGCCGGTATCGCTCCGGGCAAAGGCCATACAGGAAGCGGAAAACGCCATCATGGATGACATTGCAGAGTTGATGGCCGGATTAGTCGACATCGTCACAGAAAACGGGGTGGAAACTGAAATTCCCGTCGTTTTCAACTATTTGCACGGATGGCACTGGCAAATGTCCGGTCAGGAAAAGATCGCCGCGAAAGAGGCGGGATTTGACGTCACCGATGATTTTTACGAGAAAAAGGTCCCGTATATCTTGATCAGACCGCAAACGATCAAAAACAAGCCGGAAAAGACCGTGATGTTCCAAGTTATGATCGTTATCGACAAAGCAAACCCCGTCGGGTATTACCTGCTTATGGAAGCGGTCAACCTTATCCTGGATTATTATGACACGAATTTCGTGCATGATCTGTACTGGGTAGACGCCGAAAACATGAGCGGCCTGTGGAACAGCCACGCGACCATCGGCCCATACTGGGGCTATGACATCATGATCCCGGTCACCCTGCCGCAGCAGCCGATGGGAACAATCATGGCCAGGGATTTCAATCTGTAAACACAAGGAGGGAAAATGGCAAACAAAACCAGCTCAGTGACGCCGGATCCGGTCGTGGAGACCACGGCCGCAGCCAAAGACGTTGCGAAAGCGGAAACGAAGAAAAAAGAAACGCGATACATCTATATCGAAAAAAAGCAAGGACAATTTGCGGATATTCCGATCCAGCCTTTTTCGGTCATCAAAAAAGAGCATTATGATCTGATCATCGGGAAAGAGCCTGAAGCGGCCGCACATTTCCGAACGCTTGACGAATACACAAAAGAAAAGGGGGAGCTTTTCACTCCCCGGAAAATCGTATAAAAAGGAGATGATGAAATGCCTTTCACAGATATCAATCCGCATGGCAGCTATACGCAAGAGTATGAAAGCTCTATAAAAGGAATCGTTACGGTGCAGAATCCCGTATTCATCGTAGGTACGGCTCCCGTGAATATGGCGGCAGACCTGTCGGCGGTCAATAAACTGGTCGTCATCCAAAGCCTTTCGGACGTTGTGACCAACTTCGGGGCATCGAAACGGATCCCCGGATTTACCTTAACCGAGGCGCTCTTTGTGGGCCTGCAACTTTTTGGGGTAAAGCCTATTGTTTGCGTCAACGTCCTCAATCCTGAAGATCACAGCACGACGGGACAGACTCAGGATCTGGCCGTCGTAAACAAGAAAGTCACCGTGTCGCAGGTCGGCATCCTGACATCCACCGTGGTCGTCAAGAAATCAACGGATTCCTCGCTGGTGGCCGCGACGGATTATACACTGGAATTCGACGCAGACGGGCAGCTGATCGTGAAATTCACTGCAGCTACGTTCCCGCCTGCGGTAGACGTTGAGTACAGCTATCTCGACCCGTCGCTTGTCACCGAAGACGACATCATCGGAACCGTGGACCCGATCACGAACCACAAAACCGGCTTGCAGTGCGTGGACAATCTTTTCGACGAATGGTCCATGATCCCGTCTTATGGGATCGTTCCCGGGTTTTATTCCGACAACTTGCGTGCAATTCTTGATACAAAACTGTCGCTGATCAATAACAAGTGGCAGTCATACAATACTTTTTACGACATTCCCCACACGGTGAAATACGGGGAGGTCATTCAATTTAAAAAAGACCATAACTGGATCGATCCCGATCAATATCTTTTGTTTGGAGCGGCGAAATACAACGGGGAATACTGGAATCAGTCGGTCTTTGCGGCCTTTCTTGCCGCTTCGGTCAACATCCAAAACGGCGGATGGCCGCACCAGTCGCCATCAAACAACAATATCAAGGCCACGGGAATCGCCTACTATGACGCCGCGCAGCAGAAATATGTCGATCTGGCGCTGTCGGAAGAGGAAGCGAATCTCCTGAACGCCAACGGCATCGCGACGATCATCAAGCGACCAAACGGCACCGTACTCTGGGGAAACCGGACGTCAGTATATCAGCCGGGCGGAAACACGGACCCGAAAGACACGCTCTTGTGCTACAAGTCCGTTATGAAACAGTGCGCCAACGACTGGATCCTCAACACGTCCAACGACGTGGACAAGCCGATGACCCCGGCCAAAGCGAAAAGCATCCAGGCAAATTATCAGAATTATCTGGACGACAAATACGCGCAGGGCAAGCTGTTGGGCGGCCGAATCGAATTCCTGCTGGAAGAAAATTCCGCACAGCGGATGATCGACGGAAAATTCAGGTGGCACTCCTACATCGGAGCGGTGCCTCCCGGAGAAGCGCTTGAAAACGGCTTCGAACTTGACGCCGGATATCTGGAATCTTTCTGGGAATAAGGGGGTGACATTATAAATGAGTTTTAAACCGGGAATGATCGCGGACACCATCGTAAAAAAAGACGGCACAAATCAGCTTGTTGGGCTCGCAAATGTCAGCTTGCCGGACGTCGAACGGGCGGCCGAAGAAATCAAGGGGCTGGGAATCGCGGCCTATGAAGAAGTTTTACCCATTATCAATTCGGCTATGACAACGACGCTGTCATGGATCGAAATGAACCCCGGCATGTATCTTGCCGGAGCGCTGAATACGGCGCTCATTATCAGTGCTGCCATCGCGGGGACGGAATCCAGCACCCACATCAACGCCTACAAGAAACTCGTGGCCACCGTCAAAGGTAAATTCAAAAAGAAAGCCGGAGGCGAACTCGGCGCAGCGTCCAAAAACAATCGCGACGACGAAATCGCTACAACATACTATAAATTGGAAATCGACGGCCAGGTGATCCACGAGATCGACACGCTGAACGGCATCTGCATTTGCAACGGCGAAGACCTGTATGCAGAACTGGCCAAAAACCTGCAATAAACATCACGCGACGCGCTCAATATCGGGCGCGTCGCGAATACTTGAAAGGAGAAAAACATGGAAGACATTTTCAACCCGGATTTCGAAGAAGCGAAAGAAGAAATCCAGAGGAACAAGTCTGCGGCAAGCGGCGCAAGTATCAGCGACGAGATTGACGGAGAAGCAAAGGAAGACAAGACGGAAATTGTTCTAAAAAACGGGGATGTCCTGAAATTTGACTTTTCCAAAATCAATACTAAAAAGATCACGCTGATCAAGGATCGCTACAACCGGGATCGCGGCAAAAATGCGCGATTGATTCCGGAAGTAGACGAAGTATATATGGCCATGGTGGCCGAGTACGCCACCGGCACAAAATACGAGGACATCCTGAAGCTGCACCCCAAGGACATGAAAAAAATCTCGGACGTGATTTCTGATTTTTTATCATAAAATGGGGGTCGGATTTCCCGGAAAACATCAAAAAGCTGGTGGATATTCTGGCGATGAACCTCAATGATCCATGGGGCGTGAACATGAACATATCATACGAAACTTTGATGAACAGCACCATCGGGCGACTGGAAGAACTGACCGAAATCTATGAACAGCGGGTCGAAGAACTGAACAAGCGATATTCCAAATAGGAGGAGATATGCCAGGACAAAAGCAGATGGACGTTGTGATGTCTATCATGGGTCGGGTCGATAAGCTGCTGCCGAAAGGGATACAGGATATTGCCGCCAAGGTCGGGGCGTTGGAGAGGGAACTGGCGAAGAAAAATTCAGAATTTGATAGAGCAGCAAAAAAAGAAGTTTCGGCTGTAAATCGCCTTAAATCTCTTAATGACGCCTATTTTAAAAACAAAAATGAAATTCAGAGATTGATCGACGTCAAGAAAAGCGTCGGCGCATTATCAACGGAAGAAGAGGCAAAATTGAGGGCGCTTGTGAAAGAAAATAAAAAATACGACACACAAATCACAAAAGTCAGTAAGTCAATAAAAGAATATCAAAATAATACGCATGGTCTTGCCGATGAACAGAACAAGCTGCAAAAGGAACTACATGAAACGGCAAAAGCCGCAAAAAGAATGGAAGCGCAAAACGCTATCAAAGAGCGGACAAAGAATGCACTGAAGGGCGGACAAAATGCTATTTTATCGGGAGCAGCTTATTTAGGCAGAAAAGCCCTAATGGCTGGCGCGCTGGCCGGAGCTGCCGGGGTTTATACAGCGAAACAGGGGACCACAGAATATTTGACTTTTCAGCAACAAATGAAAAAAGTTCAAGCTGTTTCTTTAGCCACTGAAAAAGATTATATCAGACTTGAAGAGGCGGCATTGAAAGCTGGGGCCAGTACACAATTCACATCGACTCAGGCGGCTCAAGCTCTTGAAGAATTGTCAAGGGCAGGCAAATCCGTAGACGACCAAATCGAACTACTTCCAAAATTATTGGATCTCGCCACGGCAAGCGGAGCCGATATGCAGCAATCCACCAAGATACTGCTCGGAACGATGGCCGCATTCCAAGTGCCGGTTAAAGATGCCGAAAAAGCCATGGACAAACTTGTCTATGTATCGGCCACGCGAAAAGTAGACATTGAAGGACTCGGAGAGGCCATCAAATACGTGGGCACCAAGGCGAACCTCATGGGAATCAGTCTTGACGAAACGGTCGCCGTCATCGGCATGCTCGGAGAGACAAACCTCGAAGGCGGACAAGCAGGTCGCAACTTAGCTGCCGGACTTGTCGACGCCTCACAAAAAGCCAAAAAATTTGGAATCAACATCAAAGACCAAAAGGGCAATTTCATAGGTTTTGTCAAACTTTTGGAGCAAGTTGAAAAGAAAACGGCAAAGATGGGCAAAGTTGATCAAGCCAATTTCCTTTACAATATTTTTGGAGCGCAGGGATCCAAAACAGTTGGCGCGATGATGGTTTCGGAATATGGGGGATTCAAAGGAAGTCAAGCAATAAAGGCATATGAAGCGACAATGGCTGACCATGCACAAGGGGCGACACAAAAAACAGCAAACATCATGCGCGAAGGAGCTGCCGGAGCAATAACAGCCCTTAAATCAGCGTGGAATAACTTCCAAATAATCGTCGGGAAAATGATTTTTTCTGATGCGGTTGTGGATAAGGTCAAAGCGCTAAGCAATTATATCGGAAAATTGGTTCTTGTATTAAATGGAAATTGGGAAGATGCGGTGAATGATAAAGTCGTCGGGTTTTGGTATAAAATCAGAATCAAAATCATCAATTTTATTAAAGATCTGAAAAAAATATTTGCCCCTGCAGCCGAAACAATCAGAAGCTGGTTTCCCAAAGAAACCCCCGGATTAGGATTTTTTAAACTAATTGGCGATGGAGTTTTAAAACTTGCCAATGCCTTTGCATTCGCCATTCGGACTATAGACCCGATTATAAAAATTATCCAAAAAATAGGCCCGGATACTGTCGCCGTCGGATTATCTGTCGTCATGGCGGGAGCAAAAGTTGTTTCGACAATATCGAACATAAAAGAGGCAATTATCAAAGCGGGAGGCGTTTTCAAAGCAATCGGGGCAGCATCAAACGTGTTCAATCCCTGGGTAATCCTTATCACCGTAATCGCCACGGCCGCATATTTTATCTGGAAAAACTGGGAGCCGATAAAAGCCTGGTTTATTGCATTTTGGGAAAAAATCAAAGCAATCGCAAATTCTGTCAAGGAACGCATAGTTACTATTTGTGACAAGATAAAACTATTTGCTGCCTCAATAATAGAAGCCGTATCAAATGTCCAAGAATTCTGGCAAAAGTGGAAAGACGAATATCCGTTTCTGCAACACGTTGAAAACGGCATCCGCTTGATCGGCGCTCCGATCTTTGCTCTGATAGACGCCGCCAAAGAATTCTGGACCCACTGGAAAGAAGGCGACGGCATCGTCGGCAGCCTTCTGGCCGCCTTCGGGACATTCTTTGACAGCCTATGGAATACATTCAAAACATGGGTGGGCGACATTCTCAACGAAATCGCAAAGATTCCCGCAAAAGCAATAGAATCCGCCAAAAATTTTTTTGTCGGCAAAGCGGGCAAAGACCCCGTCGTGGATCCGAACCTAACCTTTGCCGGTACGATCTATGGAACCCACGCCAAAGGCCTTGCAAACGTCCCGTTTGATAACTATCTTTCCTACCTGCACGCGGGCGAAAGAGTCCTCACGGCCGCAGAAAACAGATCATTTACAAGCCTGTTCGGCTCCCAAATCGGCGCGATCAACAAAAGAGGCGGAATCCTTGACCGCGTGTCGACCACAGCCTCAAACTATAACACAAGCAACACCTATAAAAACGGCGACAACAGCGAATCTTTTTCTTTTTCCATCGGCAACATCACCATCGGCGGCAACGCCGACGCGGGAATCGCCTCGCAGATCGGGGAAGAGATCGCCAAGCGCGTCCGGATAGAACTGAAAAAGAGGGATGATGCCAAACATGACAGGGAAAGAAGAAAGCTATAACACATACGAAACAGAACAGGGCGACACCTGGGACCTGATCGCCTTCAAAGTCTATGGTCAGGAACGCCGGATGGTTGACCTCATAGACGCAAACATCGAATTCTCCAACGTCGTCTTTTTTACAGACGGCATCCTGCTGATCGTTCCGGCCATCCCGCCTGAAGAAAAGGAAGGAGTCGCGCCATGGGCATCATGAGACGCGCAAACGCACAGATACTACTGGATGGCGCGGATATTACCGCGCCGCTTGCGCCCTATCTACAACAGGTTACGGTCACGGATCACCTCGAGGGGGAACTGGACGATCTGCAAATCACGCTGGTCAACACTGAAAACAAATTTCTATCCGCCGGATGGGGTTTCAAGAAGAAACAGCAACTCAGCCTTTTGATCCTCTCCCACTACTGGGAAAACGAATTCGAAGCGACACAGATCGCGAAAGCCGGAATCTTTTTTCTTGATGAAAAAAGCTACAACAAGGAGACCGCCACCATAAAAGCCATATCAGCCCCCCTGAAGGCGAAAAACGTCGAGCGGAGCAAGACATGGGAAAAGATAAGCCTGGAGGATCTCGGGCAGGAATTTGCCACCAAGTACGATCTGGAGTACCAATATTTACCCGAGAAGGAAATCCAGCTGAAAAACCTCATGCAGGAAAAGGAAACCGATTTCGCTTTCTTCTCCAAAATCGCGGACGAACAGGGCGTCAAGGTAAAATTGACCTATAACAAGCTCGTCCTTTTTTCCGAAGAAGATTTTGCCGCCAAACTGCCGACTGCCATGGTCGACATGAACAACGTCATCGACTACCAGATCACCGACAAAAGCGACGACATCTATGACGCCATAGAAGTCACCTACAAGAGCACCAAAACGAACAAAAAGGAAACCGTCAAGCTGACGTGGGCGGAAATTACTGGAGGGACGGTCGAGGATGAACCGGAAAAAGTCCTGCGGGTCGAGGCGAAAAGCAAGGTAGACGACATGCGGGCATACGCGAAAAACGAGCTGGAACAGGCCAACAAGTGGGAAATAGAAATCGAGATCACAGAAGTCGGCCGCCGGACGATATACGCCGGATGTACGGTCATGCTGGTCAATAGTGGGGAATACGGCGGAAAATACCTCGTGACCACGGTCACCAACACGCTGCCCGGATGGCAGACGAAATACAAATGCTATAAGATCAAGGCGGAGGCAAAATGAAACAACTACGGGGCGGCCCCGGCACCATACAAGACTTTGACGCCGCGACATACACGGCGCGGGTAAAGCTCGAAGAAGACGAGGACATGATCACGGACTTTCTGCCGGTCCTATCGCCGGTCGTCTTCGGGAATCGCATCACAGGACCAATGAAACCGGGAACCCCGGTTTTTGTTATTTTTGCCGGTGATGGCAATGATCAGGCCGATCGGGGAATGATCGTCGGCGGGTATTTCACCACGGAAAACACGCCTGCGGCCGTCAAAGATCATTTCGTCTTTGATTTCGGCGGCAGCAAGCTGGACATCGACGAAGGCGGGACCATCACGCTGACCGCTTCGAACTTTGTCATAAGCGGAAACATGACGCAGAACGGCGTATATACCAACAACGGAACGGACGTCACGCACCACGATCACGGCGGAATTACCCCGGGCGGGGCAAAGACGGATCCGATGCAGTAAGGAGGGAACATGGGAATTTTGGGAGCGATCAGCACCGCCGTCAATTTCCTGAATACGTTTAATATTTTCAACTATGCCGGATCAATCGGGAGTTATGGGCCATTGACTTTCCAAGTGTCCGAACGCAAGCAACTGACTCCGCGTGATTTTTCCATCACGTATAAAGGACGATCCACAAAACACCAACGGCTCGGCACGGTAGACATCACAGAATTCCAAACACGGGAGCTGCGTACGGCTACAGTGCCCATCAAACTCATCGGGACGCGGACATCCATCCCTGGATTCATGAACACGGTCCAGCGGATCGCGGAGAACGGAGAACATTATTCACTCATTATCGGCGGCCGCAGCTTCGGCACCTACAGCCTGACAAGCGTCGGGATCAAATATGTTTACACAGCCACGAACGGGCATCCGGCTATCGCCGAAGCGGACCTCAATCTCGAAGAATATGTGCCCGCCATCAATAGGGTTGGCGCTGAAATTTCCGGAATTCTGGGAACGGTGGCGGCCGTCGGGACGGCCATCGCCGAAAAGAACGTCGGGGCCATCGCAAGTCTGGCGGGTGGTCGTCTGTGGTAAAAGAACTTGACAGCCAAATCCGGCCGGATGTTGACACGAGCAATCCGATATATCAATTCTGGACGCTCCTCAATACAAAACGAGGCACAGTCCCACTTTTCCGCGACATCGGTATTGACGCGAGAATAATTGACAAGCCGATCAATGTAATCGAGAATGTCATCCAAGCCGAACTTACGCAACAGGTAAAAAAATATATTCCAGAAATCGAAATAATCAACATATTAAGCCAATATATCGAAACCGGCTTGTCCATAAAGGCAAAAATTGAGGTGATCACATGAGCGTATTTACGCCGGACCCGAAACTCAAACTTATCGAATCCGAACCGCTGGAAATCTATGACCAGATGATCGCGGCGCACAGGGAAAAGACCGGGAAAGATGTGCCGGTAGTATCGGAGATCAGCTATATTTATGCGACGGTGGCCGATTATCTGGCCATCATCAAGGCGACTATGAACGATATCGCCCGGCAGAACTATCTGCCATACGCGCGCAACATCCGACTGGACCTCAAAGGCATGAACTACGGTACAAGGGGTGCGCGTCTGCCAGGCAGTGCGGCCATGACAACCATGCGCTGTCACATTTCCATTCCAGCGCCGGTTCCGGTCATGATCCCGGCCGGGACGAGATTCCTATATCAAGAACACCTTTTCCACGCGCCTGCGAATCACACGATTCCCGTTGGCGAGGATTATGTCGACGTACCGGTTATCTGCAATGACATAGGCGACATCGGGGACCTTCCCACAGGCGTTATCACCGAAATCGTGGACAGATATGAATATTATGGGTCAGTGGAAAATATCACGCAAGTAACCGGAGGCAGGGAATCCGAAACCGATGACGAATATCGAACGCGCCTGGAACTACTTCCGGAATCTTTCACATCTGCCGGTGCAGAAGGAGCGTATATTTATTGGCTCCTGCAAGCGTCGACGCTCGTGACGGACGTGCGCATTCTGACCCCGTCGGCAAACCACTTGAATATCTATGTCATCAATGGCCAGACATTACTATCACAAGAGCAAAAAGATGCGATCCTGGACTATTTATACAACGAACCACAAAAAAAGATCCGCGCTATGGGTGACGTAATTCAGATCCTTGACCCGCTGAGTATAAACTTTACACTGGACATCAATTTCCAGCTCTACGAGACCGCTGCCGAAAACGCTGTAGATGTCGAAGCTCAACTACTGTCGGCGCTTACGGACTATACAAACGGATTCAAGATGGGCACGGAACTGCTGCTGCAAGACATCGAATATATTTGTAAAAGCAATAAAAACATTCGAAAGATTACGTTCAACGATCCAACACTTGACATTATTCCGGCCGAAACCACAATCTTGATCTGCACAGCGATTTCGCTACACCCGGAAGAGTGATGCCATGTCGATCATGAAAACCATTTTTTCAGACGGGATCTTGAAGCAGCTCGCGCCCGACCTCATACGCGACAGCGCCATACTGGCAGTCATTGAAGAAGCGATCAAAACGCACCTGATTGAAAACATTAGATTCCTTGTTTTTCTGGACCGCGTCGACGAATTTACAGATAAGGAATGCGACCTCGCGGCCAAAGAGCTGCACATTGACTGGTACGACGGCACCATGACGCTGGCAGAAAAGCGGAAAAGCTGCAAAGAGTCATTTATATTACATGCAACATTCGGAACTCCAGGAGCCGTACAGGATCTCCTGGATATTTTTTTCTCCGACGCGCAGATATTGGAATGGTGGGAATACAGCGGCGATCCGGGGCATTTCAAATTTATGGTAAACGGTACCGCGCCGGAATATATATCACGGATCATCAACCGGATCGAGCATGTCAAGAAAAAAAGCCAGATCCTTGATTCCATGACGTTCCGGACGGTGATATCAAAAAAGATCGGCCTCAAGACCGGTTGTAAAAAGACGGAGGCGCAATCTATCACAGAAAGTCGCGCAGGAATCTGGCTGGAACCGCTGGGCGTACCGATAAATAAAGGATTGAGCGTCAACCAAACACAGAGCGCAGGAGGTGATTAAATGGCAGTATTTCAAGGTTACACCATCACAAATGCCGGTCGGCTCCTTATCGCTTCAGTGGGGATCGGCTCAGACATCTTATTTTTTACGCAAGGGGAACTGGGTGCTGGGCGCTACAGCGGGAATCCAAGAGAAATCACGGAACTCGTAGACAAGAGAATGGATCTCGCGTGTATCGACAAAATCGTCGATATCAGCTATGACTCAAACGAACAGCCGGTATATAAGCTCATCATCAAGCTACAACTTACAAATGCCAACCTAACCACATCATTCCACGCAAACGAGCTTGCCATCAAGGCCAGATTAGGGAGCGGTCCGGAAATTCTGTTTGCGTATGGAATGGTAGAAGCGGGCGACTATGACACTATTCCATCGAATACGCTGTCTCCGACGTATATCGTCGCTTACGACTTCGTCATGGAGTTCGAAAACAACGATCAGGCTGATATCGTCATCGGACATTCCGAGGTTGTCACGCTGGAAACCGGAGACAGGCGATATACAAAGACAGGGCTGCAATATATCGGAGAACTGGGCGACGGGCGGCAAATGCTCATTTCCGGCGGTGTGTACAAAGGCGCAAACGAAACATATTACAAGAATATCGGCGACAATCGCGAATGGGCGGCGGGCAATACGACCCCGGACTACCAGCTGAAGCCGGTCACGTGGGAAAGGCATGAGCAGGACATACAAAACATCATGGCCTTTCTGGGCCTGCTTAACTTGACGTCAGCCATCGGGGCTGATTATCTTGATGATTTCTATCTCGGATAGACGGAGGAAAAGTGAAAGGAATCAGTAAAATCAAAACAAAAACAGACCTCACCAATATGCACAACATGGCTATAAATGGCCATATCAACCGAAACGAATGGAAAAAAGAACTGGAAACGCTGGGGGCTGAAAAAATTATATATCTCCCTGTGCTTGAAAATGACGGCACACACATCAAAGTAACCAAAAACGACAATATCACGGCCGTCGGAAAAGAGCTTGTCACAGAACAAGATGAAAACGGGCAATCTGTGGAATATTTCAGGATACCGGCCGCCGGGTTTACTGAAATTTATTATCCGGTATCATACGGATTTCCGAATCTTGAAAAGATCGGCGTCTCTAAAGCTGAAATCGACGCTATGATCGCGGAGGTGAGCGCCTAATGTCTTTAGCCCGTACATTTATTGACGACGCGTCCAAAATCAACCCCCTCGCAAAACTGACGGTCGAAAAACTTTCCTACATTTCCAGCTTGACGGCTCCTCAAAAAGATTATTTGCAAGCAAACGGCGACGCCGCTCTTGTACTTCTGCAAGGGACAATGATCGGGGTCGGACAGTCCATATTCCGGACCGAGGACGATGTTGTCGTCAATGCCTCAAATCTTGACTCCGGTGCCTTCCAAAACGGTAAAGATTATTATGTCTATGCCTGCGAACCGGCAGCCGGAAACGTGGCCGATATTGTGATATCCCTGAATGCGACTTACCCAATCGGGAAAAGTCCCGACAACTCCCGAAAAATTGGAGGATTCCACTATGGATCGTGTCGCCGGGTTTCGGACACGCTGACCCCGATCAATACGTCGGAAATTGAAAGAGGCACCGGATGGGAAGATAATATCTACTTCGGAATAAAGCCCTTTTCCGTGTGGACGCTGCTTCATCGCCCTGTGTGCGAACCTGAGGGCATGGCCTATGTCAAGGCCCTCGGCCTGTGGGTTGATATTTATATCACTTCGACGAATTTCCTGTCCGAATACGGTGTGGTGCCGATTACTGGGACGGAGGGGCTTTCTTACTATGACTACATGGAAAAATTATCAAGAATCACCGGCAAAAGGCCGCTGTCGATGTCTGAATTCTGGCATGCGGCGGATGGGTCGCCAAACGGCCAGGATGGGAATAATAACTATGCCTGGTCGGCCACAACCAACACTGCAAGAAATCCTTGTGGGCTTATTGATAAAGCAGTTTCCATCTATGGTTTAATGGACTGCTCCGGGAACGTCTGGGAAATTTCCGGCAACGATTTTTCATGGACGACTCAGAACTGGGGATCCACTGTGTCGCCGACGGTCGGGCCGTGGCAGTTTAGAAACGCGACCGAAGTGGTAAAAGGCGCAATTCATGCTGTAATAGATAATGACCTGAGAATGGCTTTAAATGGCGGCGCTTGGAATGACGGGGCCTCGTGTGGCTCGCGCTGCGCCGCTCTGGCTAATATGCCGTGGAGTGTCAACGCTCATGTGGGCTTCCGTGGTGCGGCCGTGAGTCTTTAGATTGTTTCTCTGGTCTCTGGTTTCGGCCGTAGCGTAAGCGGAGGCCGTCAAAAAATCAAAAAAATTGACTTTTTGTCAAAAAAATGGTAATCTGATAGAAAGTCAAAAAATGGAAGGCTACGGATGGAAGAAAATCTCAAGGTTATTCAGAAG
Source organism: Fusobacteriaceae bacterium (assembly GCA_031272775.1). NCBI lineage: Bacteria > Fusobacteriati > Fusobacteriota > Fusobacteriia > Fusobacteriales > Fusobacteriaceae > Fusobacteriaceae bacterium. The sequence continues at coordinate 39,715 of JAISTB010000009.1, forward strand.
TTGGACGATTTTGAACTTAGAATATACGATGATCTGCGGAAATTTCCAAAATCTGAGAAATTTACAATGACCGCAGAAATCAAAAACACGATTTTCGAAATCCGGAAAAAGTTGGTCAAAGCCGCAAAATCCGAAAAGAAAAAAGGGGCGCTGAATGAAGCCGATATCGAACTACAGCACCTGAAACACCTGATCCAACTATCTTTTGAACTAAAATATATCTCTCCACGTGTCTATGAAATTATTAGCAAGCAGAGGGTCGAAATTGGCGCTATGCTCGGCGCGTGGCTGCGAAATGAGAATGCAAAGCAATAACATATACTTTGCAGGAGGGGAATGGTCTACTGCGGCAATTGGAATAACGGGGCCTCGTGTGGCTCGCGCTGCGCCAATCTGAATAATATGCCGTGGAATGTCAACAATAATGTGGGCTTCCGTGGTGCGGCCGTGACTTGTCAACCCATAATCAAATGACTCGCCTGTCTACGGATCGGCGGGCAAAGATGGGAAGATATAATCAGGATCATTTCCCGGCCAACCCGGCAAATACTAAAAGAGGGGCGAGTCCTTAGTATCGTAAGAGAAAGGGACTCGTTTCTATAAGGCGCGCGATGAAAAGGACCGGAAATCTATACGAAAAAATCACAGAATATGCAAACTTGTATCAATCATACCTACAAGCGCGAAAATGCAAGCGGTTCCGGGATGATGTGCTGAAATATACTTTTGCCCTTGACGAAAATCTTTTCGCCTTGCAAGATGCGCTCCAGACCGGCCAATATACGCATGGCGATTACCACGAATTCATGGTCACAGAACCAAAAGAAAGAAAAATCAGGGCATTGCCATTTCCGGATCGCGTACTGCAACATGCTGTCTATTCTGTGATAGAGCCTCTATTTGATAAAAAATTCTATGTCCATTCCTATGCCTGCCGCCATGACAAAGGTGGACATGCTGCCAGTTCTCAGCTCAAAAGCTGGCTATACCAAGCGCACAGGAGGAACATCGATTTATATTGTCTAAAATGCGATGTGCGAAAATTTTTCAATTCCGTTGACTTGCAAATTCTTTACGAAATATTAAAAAAGAAAATCAAAGACAAAAAGCTGTTATGGCTTTTCCGCCGAATATTGGATCTGCCAAATGAAACCATTGGACTCCCTATCGGAAACTTGACGAGCCAACTTTTTGCCAACATTTTTTTAAACGAAATCGACAAGTACATCGTCAACGAGATTCGACCGGCCCACTATATCCGATACATGGACGATTTTTTGCTGCTCGATGCAAACAAAGCAAAACTGCAAGAGGCGCGATCATATATAGAAATTTACTTACGCGACCGACTGCATCTTGATCTGAATTTGAAGGTCACCCGACTCTTTCCGGTCCGGATGGGCGTCGAATTTGTCGGATACGTCCATTGGCACAATTACACCAAGGTCAGGAAAAGAACGTGGAAGCGGGAAAAAGCAAACATGAAACGATCCGCGAAAAAGCTACTCGCAAGACGAATCACGAAAGAAAAATTTGTCAATATTTACGCATCAATAAACGGCAACTTACAACATGCGGACGCCTACAAAACGCAAAACCTCATGAACATTTTCAAGCTACAAACGATTTTGAAATACGATAAAATCAAAAACTGAAAATATTATATTATCGAAAATACACCCGAAAGGGTGTATTTTTTATGGAGGCCAATATGTATAAAACAACTGGCGAGGCAAAGGATGCGCTTATCGCAAACGCGACAAAGTTTATCGGATATATCGAGAAGGCCAGCAACAAAGACTTGAATGGGTTCACAGATAACATCGGCAATAAAAATTTTACCTGGTTCGCCAAATATCTCACAGACAACGGCGTAAATTGTCCCAACGGATATGCGTGGTGTGATACTTTCTGCGACGCCCTCATGCTCAAAACCTTCGGCAAAGAACTGGCCTCCAAAATGATCGGAGGCTTTTCTTTTTATACTGTCGACAGTGCCACGAAATTCAAAAAAATGGGCAGGCTGATAGAGAATAAGTCAGAAATCACGCGCGGTGATCAAATTTTCTTCGAAGCCATCCCTGCCGGAGAAAAGTCAAAGCGCATCTGCCATACCGGGTTCGTCATTTCTGTCGTCGACGGGATCATCTATACAATCGAGGGCAACACGTCCGGTGGAGTAAAATTTGAGCGAGAAGGCGGACGCGTCGCCATGAAGTCTTACAAGGTGACGAGCACATACATCAAGTGCGCTGGGCGGCCCGACTACTCACTGGCGGTTGTAAAATGAACCTGATTCAAGGTGACTGCATTGCCGCCATGCGGGACCACGTCCGAGATCATTCCGTGGATCTTATTTTGTGTGATCCACCCTACGGCACCACGCACGCAAAATGGGATTCAAAAATCCCCCTTAGCGAATTATTTGCAGAATTTGAAAGATGTGCAAACACCGAAAAATCAGGGGGGGGGGGGTTATTATTCTGTTTAGCCAGCAGCCCTTCGCAAGCGACCTCATCCATACCAAAATAGACTGGTTTAAATACGAGTGGATATGGGCAAAACCATCCATCACCGGATTTCTTAACGCAGGCCGGCGACCGCTCGTAAATCATGAAAACATCTTGATTTTTGCAAAGAGTGCACCAAAGTATATCCCTCAAAAAGAATTAGATCTCAGCAGAACACCGGGAAAAATTATTCGTTATTCCGGCCATGATACGACCAAAATTTACAATAAAATGGGTGGAAAAACAAAATTAGACGATGGACTGCGGTTCCCGCGCACCATTTTACAGTACGCAAAAGATGAACCGTATAAATACGACGGGAAAACGCATCCTTCACAAAAACCCGTGGCGCTCCTGGAATTTCTCATCAAGACCTACACAGACGAAGGTGATACCGTCCTCGACTGCTGCATGGGGAGCGGATCCACCGGCGTCGCATGCATCAACACAAAAAGGGAATTTATCGGTATTGAAATTGATTCTGATTTTTTTAAAATGGCCGAGCATCGCCTTGTGACGGTGCCGCAGAAATTATTTTATTAAACACAAAAGGAGGAAAATTATGTGGAAAATTTTACTACCTATCATCGGCGGCGCGCTCCTATCCGTTCTGGGCGGGATTTTTTCAAACTGGAAGCTAACCGGAAAAATTTCCATAACGACACCGGCGCTTAAAAAGGCAGCTTTTGAACTTTTGCAGAAGCTGGCGGAAGAAGGGATCAAGTGGCTTGAAGAAAACAAGGAATCCGGGCAGAAAAAGCTGACCGACGTCGTGGTCTATATCAAAAAATATATTCCAGACTGGATTGACTGGATAGTGCCGGACGACATCCTGCTCAGGATCGCAAAGCTGGCATGGGATAAATGGGGCACGTGCCTTAACGCCCAAACCATGGCTGTTGCTGGTGCAGACGCCGCTGCAATCGCAGAAAAAGTCACCAAGCTCCTGAACGAAGGCAAAGAGGACGCAGACGCTGTATTTGCCGCATTTTCCGAATTATCCGTGGAAAATAAAAAAAAATAGACATTAAACTCGGCGCGGGCTATCGGGCCGACGACTGGGAGCTGAAGGGATATGCTTCGCTCCCCGTCGAAAAGAATCCAAAGATCACCATCGGGATCGAATACATCAAAAAATTTTTCACAGGAAAATGACATGGGAGGTAAAATGGCAGCAAATTCTGAAAAGGAAGAAAGGCGACAGGAAGAAAAAGCGTTTCAGGCACACTTTCCGGTCACATATAAGCAGATACTCATCGCGGTCGGATTTATGTCCGCATCCCTTGTTTTTGCGACGTGGGCTGTCAAAATAGGCCTGCCTAAACAATACATCCAGGACGCAGCAGGGTATGAAGATCTGATAAGGCGGATCGACAAACTGGAAATAAAAATTGACGAAACCAAGTTCACCCTGGAAAAAAAGCTCGACAAGTACAGTCAGACGACGACAGAAAATAAGATAGACATACAGATCACAAAAGTGTATGAAACCACGCTCCCGACGTCTATCCGAATAGAAGCGGCGGCCTATCTGGAAACGCATGGAATCGTGGGAGAAGTGCGCGAATACATTGACAACGTTTTGCGACCGCTATATCGCCGCGAACTGAAAGAAAAATATGACATCGCGCAAAAGGCGCAAGTTATCGCAAAAAAAGAATAGACAAAAGGATAAAGATGACAAGTGAAATCTGCGGGAGTTAAAGGATGGAAAAGGAAATTTTAGAAAAATTGATAAAATCGCTCGCCTACAACCATATCACGGCGATAAAATATGCAATATCACAGGGCACAGGAATGATCGTCTGGTTTTCCGGCGTGTTGTGGGCTATGCACAAATTCGGCATACTGAAGCGGATCGCCGTCAAATGGCTGGGAATTGATATCGTACAGGAGCTAATCGCCGGACAAAAGGAACTGATCGCACAAATGAGGGAAAACAGCATGGACATCGCGACGCTTATCATGTACGATGATCGGCGCGACATATCCGATCGATTCGACGCCTATAAACGGCACAAAGGGCTCAGGCGGACAGGGGAGGGGGAAAAGGAAGATATCTACTTTGAAAAGGTTTTGCGGCCGCAGTATGAGAAACAAATCACAGGGCGGGTGTGATCCCGCCTCTTTTTTTTATTTGCAAAAAAACATTTATTTTGAAAAAATGCTTGACTTTTTTCAAAATAAATGATATAATGTCTTGTAAGGAGGTAAGACATCCCGCAAAGGTCCAAACCCGGGAGACCGGAAAGGAGATGCAGCGATGAATAAAGCTATACGCGTTCTCAAGGCCCTTGCCAAAGTCTTAAACGCAATAGCGGATCTCCTAAGTAAGTTTTAAGGAGGCCCCCGGCAAAGCCGGGGGCTCCTAAAAAAAATATAGCACAAAACAAGAAAAAAGTCAAGGAGGAAAAAATGACCCACGGCGGCAAAAGAATCGGATCAGGCAGAAAGAAACTCGAAGAAAAAAAAGAAAGAATGCAAATCACTATCATGGTCACCGCAAACGAACGGAAAGAAATCGAAAAAAAAATTGAATATCTCCGCGTTATTGAAGGGAAAAACTTGTCAGACCTGATCAAAAATACTTTTATGAGCATCAAAGTCGAAGAAGATGGCTTCATGACCAACAGCAAGCTGACAATGATTCTGAAAAAAGCCATCGAAGAGGGAAACACGCGTGTCGGTTCAAAGCATATCACCCTAAGGCAGGCCTGGCAGCATGGATTTACTTCGGCCGGTCCTATCGCGATGGAAGCGATCAAAGAATTGAAATCGCGAGAAAAGGCGGCAGTTCCCTTAACAACAAAACAAAACGAAATTCTGGATAATGAATAAACATAATAAAAAGGCCTCCGGGCCTTTTTATTATGTGTGCCATCGGTGTGCCTATGGCAATTTTTTTATTGTTTTTTGTTAAATGTTAGTAAATATAAATAATATACATTAAATGAAAAAACAGGTATCAAATCGCGGCCTGTGCTTATAACTCAGAAAATATGTTTGTTTTTGAAAAATGGCGGTCTCTAAATCTAAATGAAAATATATAATCTATATCACCGTCATTTATTATTTCTTTGTTAAAGAGGTTTTTCAGAAACATGGAAAGCGGTGTTGGCTCTCCACGTGTCAATAGATTCTCGACAACGCAGAATAGCGAATAATGAAGACATTCCGGATCAACTACTGGCATATTCTCTAAAGCGAACTGCCGATTGGTCCCCTTATAACCATAACGGAATTTTTCATCCCTCTTTGATGCCAACTCGCTTATTTTTATTATTCCATTGTTACCACACCACGATGCAATCTTATTATACGTCCAACGGTCTCTTGGATTATTAGCAATCAGGCCATCAAGTAATTCTTTAAATTCTGGAGCGAGCTGGTATCTTGAAAATAATTCCTTAAGTAACGTTACGCGTTCCGCGTGCTTCATTTCTTCAAAAGGATTTCCGCCAATCATGAATGATAAAATAGAGACTCCAAGCGAATAGTAATCGGCTGCAAACGCATAATCGTTATGCAGTTCCGGAGCATCGTATCCTGGTGTGTGTCCTAAAGCATACAACTTCGTCTGCGCATTGGGAACAAACTGGCAGATTCCAAAATCTATGATTTTTGCTTCAATGAGCTCCGAATCAGAGTTGTCAAATCCAGATATAACAATATTGCCAGGTTTAATATCACCATGAATTATATTATTGCTATGAAGAGTTCGGAGTCCTTCGTTGAGTTGATATATTATTTGTACCATTTGGTTCAGGGTCAATCTTTTTTCGTGTAAATCCACGCCCGAGTAATATCGAATGATTTCACATGGGTATCCTTCATACTCCCCAATTGCAACAACCTCAGCAATATAAGGAGAACGTAACCCCATGATTCTATTTATCATGTCAAAGCTGATTGACTCTTTCCAATGATAAATTTTAGCAATATAAACATTGCCGCGATTTTCACATTTGTATAAGCTGACGTTCTTAGAAGACAGGTCTGCAAAAGTCCCTACAACTTCGTATTTTTCAAGTAAAAATGACCCCTTTAACAAATGGGGAAATCCTTTATGTAATTTCTCTTTTTCGGCTGAAGGGTCCACAATATTTGTTATATTATGCTGAGTTTCATTTGATCCTCGCGGTTCTGTGTTTATAATGGTTTTATCATCCACTTCTTTCCCTCGGTAAATCTTGTCAGAAATTTATGAAACAAAAATAACACAAAACGATTCTTTGTTATGCTTATAATTATACCCGAATTCTATCGATTTGTCAATGCTTGAAAGCAGTTTTGCCATTTCTTGGTTATTTTTTTGCTATAATTTATTTTAAGTTTGCTATTATTCTGTTAAATATGCGGCCAAATGGCTTTCTGAGCAAGATTTTCCCGAATATTGCGATTCTGCCCGCTCATTCGCCATTGCCTCTCTCAACTGATTTTATCATTTGACTTGACAGAAATATGTACTGGGGAAAAACTGTAGTACAGAAGAGCAAAAGATCAAAGCGAGGTGATGGATGAACAATGTGGGACCTTGTTGCAAAATACGTGAAACTAAAGCGCACAGATAAACTGATGAGTAAACTCATTGCAGAGGAAGAGGAAAACCCGGGAGTGGAAAGAGAGGGAAAATAATTTCAAGGACTTTAGCCGATAATAGCCATTTTTGGCTCTTTCAATTTTCCAAAAGACAAGCTGAACAACATAATCATATATATTTACATCACCCTTTCTCAAATTATTCTTGAAAAATCAGAAAATTTATGATACCATAAAGTAAGGAATACAATGAACTCATTGCGAAAGGAGGATAACAAATGGAACTGGCCAAAATTACATCAAAAGGGCAAATTACACTGCCTATAGAAATCAGACGCAAGCTGAATCTCAAAGAAGGCGGCAAAGTTGCCTTTATCGAGAGTGATGGCGGATACACTATCGTCAATCCAGTTTTACTGGCTATCAAAGATCTCAGGAAAGCCTTCGAAGGAGAAGCAGAGAGATTAGGGTTGAAGACGGAGGACGATGTTGTCGCTATGGTCAAAGAAGTGCGTAAAGAAATGTGGGACGAACAAAATGAGAATCGCGGTTGACGCATAAGTCATTTTTTAGCCGTTTATTAACAGAAAGAGAGGTTTTTATGAAAAAATATTATCCGGCGATATTCCACGCTGCGGAAGAAAGCGGATTTTGGGTGGATTTTCCTGATCTTGACGGATGTTTCACACAAGGAGAGACTTTGGAAGAAGCGCACAGCATGGCATTTGAGGCTTTGAACGAATATTTGATCGCGTTGCAGGCGGATAATATTTCAGTCCCTGAGCCCTCCAAACTGGAAAGCATCAAAGTAAAAAAAGGCGATTACGCGAATCTCGTCGAAGCGGATATCGTAAAGTACAAGAAAGAGGTCGAGGCCCTTTCCGTCAAAAAGACCCTTACGATCCCCGGCTGGCTGAACACCCTGGCCCTCGAGAAAAAGATCAATTTCTCCCAGGTCCTGCAGGCGGCTTTGAAAAAAGAACTGGGCTTGAGCGAATCGTAAGGGCGCTTCTCTGAAACCGGAGGCATTTCTCCGGTTTTATTTTGTCTTCATGTAATACCAAATCTCATAATTGTAGCGGTTCACGGTCTTTTTTTCCTCCAAGACCGAAGAACTCAGCAAGTAGTATTGGGAATTGGTCTTTGTGCCGGAAAAAGCGGACGAGTAGAGGGCGACCGAGGCCCCGACCCGCTTGCATTGCCGCCGAATTTTTTTCGTAATCTCAGGCCGTCCTCCCGCCTCGACGGCGCTGGTCCCGATCAGGACATAGCCTTCGCCCGCCAGCGCCTTGCCGTCGCGGATCAGGTTATCGGAGGAGACGATCTTCGGTTCCTCGCCCTTCCGGAGCCGGATCAGGTCCGAGCGGGTTTTGGCGTCAAGGGCGGGCCGGTAAGATCGGGATAGACCGGAAAAATTGGAGATTATTCCGGCTTGCGCGGCGGCGCCGGATATGGTCAACACAAGCAAAAGCGACAAAAACATTCTGATTTTCTTCATTCGTTTTCCTCCAAGTAGATTAATTCTGTACTATATGATGACTGTCAGAATTTGATTATAGCATAATTTCATGGTCTTTGCAACAATATTTTATACTATATCTATATTTTATATTTTTGTGCTATTACGGAAAACTGCCATTTTAGAGTAAAGTTTTCTTTTTTCATAAAATTTCAGCAAAATTAAAAAAGTCTTCCGGATCAAACCGGAAAACTTTTTTTACAAGAAAAACTATTTTCGCCTTAAGTAGCCTGCCTGCTTTCAGGATTCTGCCTTGATTCCCCGAACTCCTCGCTCACGCCGTCATAATACAATTTCTCTGGGGCAATGTCTATTTTCCCGTCTTTCCATACGGTCACACCGTAATCAATATAAACTCCCGCGAAGACCTCGAGATCTCTTAAGGGGGCAAAAGCTGGCTTGTCAAGCAGAGGGGCGACGTCAAAAATCCTCGTTTCTCCCGTATTGAAACGCACCCATAGCTTGTATTCAGGAAGCGGTCGGACCCCGGACACTTTCAATTCCGGCGTGGGCTCGCCGGCGTAGGCGATTCCTTTTACGATATACATCCTTACACCCTCCTTATCTTAAAGGTTCAATCTTTTCAATGGGACGATTTTGCACCGCCAGATTCCAAGCCCTATACAATTCCTCTTCGTGGATCGCGGTCCATGCCTGCACAAGTCGCAACTGCTTGACCGGCAGACTCCCCGCGAGCAAATCGCCGTCTATGCCCACAGAGGCCTCATGTTCTCCGTAGTACACATGAAAATGGGGTTTATTGTGTTGTATATTATCCGCGTAAATCATTTTGATGATAATTCCATAAAACCGCGATAATTCAGGCCTTGATCCTCCTCAAAACCTCACGTAGGCGCTCCTGTCCAGATACTTGTTGTCGTTCCCGACAACATAGATCACGGTCCCCCCCTTGATGTAATCGATAATTTGCGAAGCGACGGAAAACGGCAGGGCGGGACACCCGTTGGTACGGCCGAGAAAGCCGTGGTCCTCGATAAAGGACGGGTCGGAATACTCGGCGCCGTGGATCACGATCTTCCGCGCGTAGACATTGGAGTTGAAGCCCTCCTCAAGGCCCTTCAGGCGAAGGGAATAGCCGTAATCGCCGCGGTAGGCGTCCAGCGTCAGGTAAAAGCCCAGCGAAGACTGGAAGGAATTTCTGTTGTTGGAGAAGATGACGGGCACAATAAGCCCGCTGTTCTTGCCGTGGGATACATGCGATTCGTAGACAAGCCGTTTCTCGGCGAGATTCAGGACATAGAAGCGCGGTTCATTGGACGGCTTCGTATAGTCGATGATCGTGAGGATCCCCGGTCTGTGGCCCGGCGTCTTCAAATAGCCGTAATATGCCCGGCGGAATACCCCGTAGGGAATTTTGTCCGACACCTGGAGCTTTTCGTAGATCCCCTGGGCCGCGCTCTCCGTGGGATTATCGGGATCCCTGTAGGCTGAGGCCCGCAAATTTCCCATGAAAAAGACGCCTGCCAATAAAAACAAAAAAATTTTTCTTAACATTTCATCCCGTTCCTTATATAATAATAGAAAAGAATCCCTCACTCACATCATAGCCAATTTTAACCCAAATGTCAATAACGCATTTCCATAAATCAACCCTCAAACCCAACGCACAAGGAGAGGCCATGTATCTCAAAAATGTCGTCGTCAAAAACTGGCAGAGCATCGAAAAAGCCGATATCAACCCCGAACCGCTCACGGTTTTTATCGGTCCCCCCAACCAGGGAAAATCCGGCGTGATTTCCGCGATCCTCTATTTCCTCAACTACCGCGAATTGCAGGAAAACGATATCCGCGACAAGGACGCGCCGCTGGAGATTCTCGGAATTTTCTCCGAGCCCTGGGCCGAGGAAAAGGAACAGCTGAGCGCTTTTCTCTTCGAGGATGAAATTTCCCTCAAAATCATCAAAGAACCCGGCGAACCGGCCCGCTATTATTATTTCTCGGACAAGCGGACCTGGGAGGAGGCGGACCATGAGACCTATCTTCAGATCATGGGTTTTACGGACACGCTCTTCGTGCCCGACATCAGTTCCAGGGAGCAGAACGAGCGCTTCTTCCTGAAGCTGATCCGTATGCTGGACAAGCGCCGCTACGGCGTCAGGACCATCCTCGAAAACCTTGAGGAGACCCGCACCTTTCTCGCGGAAAAATACGTCAGCAAGGGCTTTCACCGGAAGCTCATCCTCGAGGCGCTCAAGAACGTCGTCGGCGAATTCCGGAAGCTGGGCCGCCCCTTCGGAGACGGCATCATTCTCTTCTTTGAAGAGCCCGAGCTCTATCTCCATCCCCAGGCCAGCAAAGAGCTCTACGAGATCTTTCAAAATCTAACGGAAACGGGCTTTCAGATCTTTCTGACGACCCATTCCAGCAACTTCGTCGCCCTCAAGGACTACAAGTCCCTCTGCATCGTGCGGGACGCGGGTCACGGCACGGAAGTCTTCCAGTACAAAGGGAATCTCTTTTCCGGCGATGAAATCCAGAATTTCAACATGAACTACTGGATCAACCCCGACAGGGGCGAGCTCTTCTTCGCGCGGCGGGTCATCCTCGTCGAGGGACAGACCGACAAGATCGTCCTCGGCGCCCTCGCGAAAAAAATCGACGTGTACCAGTATGAATACTCGATCATCGAATGCGGCAGCAAGGGGATTATCCCGCAGTTTATCAAGCTCCTCAACGCCTTTTCCATCCCCTATGTGGCCGTCTATGACAAGGACAACCATTTCTGGCGGTCCAAGGAGGAAATCGAAAACTCCAACAGCCACAACCGGGACATCCGGCGGGCCATCAACCCCAAATTCGGCCGGCACGTGGAGTTTGAAAACGATATCGAAGAGGAAATCTACAACGAGAAAAGAGACCGGAAGAACTACAAAAACAAGCCCTTTTTCGCGCTGCAGGCCGTCATGGCCGAAAAATACGTAATCCCCCAGCGCCTGCGCCGGAAGATCATCGATATCTTCGCCTCATAATTCCGTGATGGCGCCGACGAGGTTGTCCGATTCGGACACGATGACTTCGTCCCGCAAAAGCCGCTTCAGGATCGTAATCAGGATCATGGTCCCGGCGGCAATGACGTCTTCCCGTTTTTTCAGAAGGCCCGTGATCTCCCGGACCTCGCCCCGGTTTCTCGCGAGAAAAAGATCGAGATTTTGCTGCAATTCTTCGACGGTAATTCTCGCCAAATGGACCCGGGCGGGGTCATAGACCGCCATTTTGTCCCGGACCGAGATTTGCGTCGTGGCGGTACCCGCCACGGCCACCACCGCGTAGTTGTCCCGGGCAAAGCTGACGATCCCGTCGAGGGCGTCGAGATTTTCGCTGACCCACTGGTGGAAGCGACGCAAATTTTCCTCGCTGTAGCCGTCTTTGAAGAAAAGCTCCGTCCCCCGGACCGATCCGATGTCGATGCTTTTGACAATTTCGGCTTCCCCGCCTTCTCCGAGGGAAAATTCCGTCGATCCGCCGCCGATATCGACCACAAGGATCCGCCCGTCAAAGACCGCGGCGTTTCCCAAATAATTCAGCTTTCCTTCCTCGAGGCCGCTGATAACCTCGATGGAAAGGGGAATGGCCCGGACGGCCTCCAAAAATTCGTTGCGGTTGCGGGCGTCCCGGACCGCCGAGGTCGCGAACGCCTTGATGTCCGTTGCGCCGAGGCTCACGGCAATGTCCCTGTATGTCCGCAAAGCGGCCAGCGTTCGCTCCATAGCCGCTTTTTTCAATATTCCCGTCTTATTTACGTCCTCCCCGAGGCGGACGATCTCCACGCGCCGGGTGAGTTCTTCCGTAAGGGTGAGTTTTCCGCCCTTTTCCCGGACCTCCCCCACGAGAAGCCGCACGGAATTTGTCCCGATGTCGATGACGGCCTTGCGCAGAATCCTTTCGGGAGCGTCGGCGGATACGTCCACGCCCGTCTTTTTTCCCGCCGCGCCCAAGACTTCGGCGAAATAATCCTCCCGGTCGAAGGCGTCGTTTGCGGCCTGCAAAATCTCATAGGGGACCGGCTCCCGGATCAGGTCGTAATCTTCCCGCATCAGAACAAAATCGGGGTTCTTGTCGGCAAATTTCAAGAGGTCCGTCTCCCCCAGAGCCACGGGCAGCGGATCGAGGCCGAAATCCCGGAAAAGGCCCGCGACTTCCTTGATGAATTTTTCTCCGATCCCGTGAAGCCTTCTGGCAAGCTCAAACTGAAAAAGGATGCCCTTGGCGAGCAGATCCCCCCAGGACAGGGTCCCGCAATCGGGCCGGGACGCCAGAAAGCCCGCGTATTCGTAGCCCAGTTTCAGGAAAAATTCCCGGCTACCCCGGAAGCGTCTCGCGTCGATGGCGGCCTTTTCGGTCCGACAGCATTCGTCAAGCATTTCCACCAGCCGTTTGGGATGGCGGGCCAGAAGTTCTTCGCGATATTTTTCAAGAAAATAATACAAAGCCTTGTTGTCGGTTTTATAAGAAATCAACGCGCATTTGACGGCCTCCGCAAAGCCCGCCGTCAGATCCTCCGGCGGAAGGGTGTCCAGAAAATCCGTGTCGTTGATGACCAAAGTCGGATATTTCGTAATGCAGATGGAACTTTTGGAACGCTCATGATCCACGGAAAAGGTCCCGTTTGTGCCGCTGTTGATCATGGCCGCAAGGGAAGTCGGGATCTCTATGCTGTCAATGCCGCCCCGGAATGTGGCCGAGACGAAACCGCCGATGTCGCAGATGCTCTCGCCGCCGAAATTGATGACGCCCGATTTTTGCGTGAAGTTGTGTTCGATCAGAAAATCGTAAATCTGCCGCACCGTGGCAAGGGTCCGGTCCGTTTTACCGTCTTCGAGCCGGTAGAGGAAAACATTGGGGACATGCTCCTGCAGCTGTCCGATCTCGTCCAGGTAGTGACCCCGGACATTACCGTCGGTCAAAAGAAGGACCTTGTCGTAGTAATCCACCTTGTCCCGGAATACGGGCAGGATGGATTTTCCGATGAACACCGGATATTCCCCGTATTTTGTCGTCACCCGTATTTTTTTCATATTCCGGATTGCGCTTTTTTCCATTGCGGCCCCCTTTTCCCTGACGCTTTTCCAGGTTCTTGATTTTTCCTACCCTCATTATACCGGAAATCGGCGTTTTTGGCAATGGCTTTCGGGAAAAATTCCGGCCGGAAAACCATCTTTTGCCTTTACATCGTCTGAATTTTGTGCTATTCTTATGGTAGAAAGAACCCGTGCAAATTATTTTGTTTGAAATCCATCTTAGCATAAAAGAGGTGCGTGCCTTATGAACGGTATCAAAACATTTGTCCTGATGGTGGTCATGTCGCTTTTGCTGATGTTCGTGGGAAGTCTGATCGGCGGACGGAGCGGCATGTTTGTGGCCCTCCTGATTTCTTTTGCGATGAATTTTGTCTCCTACTGGTTCAGCGACAAGATGGTCCTGGCCCGTTACCACGCCCAGCCCCTGCCCGAATCGGACAAATACTACCGCATGGTTGAAGAACTGGCCCGTCGGGCGGATCTGCCGACGCCAAAAGTCTATATGATCAATCAGGCCCAACCCAACGCCTTCGCCACCGGGAGAAACCCCGAACACGCGGCAGTTGTGCTGACGACGGGGATCATGCAGACCATGAACGATCAGGAACTCTCGGGCGTCATCGGCCATGAACTGGGCCACGTGAAACACCGGGATATTCTGCTGCAAACCGTTGCGGCTACCATGGCCTCGGCCATTACCTTCCTCTCGCGGATGGCCCCCTACGGCGCCATGGGCGGCGGCGACAGGAGAAGACGGAACAACGGCCTGATCCTGCTGCTCGTGATGATCCTCGCCCCCATTGGGGCAATGCTTGTACAACTGGCCATTTCCCGCTCCCGGGAATACAAGGCCGACGAATTCGGCGCGGAAGTCTGCGGCAACCCCAATTACCTGGCCGACGCCCTTGAAGATCTCGACTCAAGCATCAAACGGATCCCCATGGCAAACGTCAATCCGGCCACGGAAAACATGTTTATTATGAATCCCCTGAGCGGCGGCGGAATCGCCTCTCTGTTCAGCACACACCCGCCGATTCAGGAAAGAATCAGGAGATTGCGGGCCATGGCCCGGTAAATTCCGAAAAGAAAAAGGAGAGCGCATGAAAAAAATGATCGGCGCCATGTTCGTATTTACCATGATCGCGGCCATGGCACAGGGACGGGAAATCCTGACGGAATCCTATGTCAACGCCAAGGTGGGGCAATTGCTGTCACAGGCCCCCGTCTTCGTCAACAACGCATCAAGAATGGAATTCCGGGGTCTCAAAGTCACGAGGGCCGTGCTGGACGCCATCGGGACTTCCGACTCCCCCTTTTACATGAAATCCCGGGGCGCCACGGTGGCGGTCCGGGTCGGCGACTATCTCGTGTCTCAGGGCGCATACGGGCCCGTGACGCCCGTGCGCAAGCAGGCCTTCGAGGGAAATCACTCCTCCGCGGACGGCAGCGTGCGCTTTGACGCCAACGAGCGGCTCGACATGGGGCCCACGGACTACACGAAGGTCGACGAAAGCAAGGAAATGGCTTCCGAGAGCGGAGACAGGCTGCAATGAGCGGGCCATCCCGTCGTTTGGCGGACCTTCGGGACAAAATCCGCGTCGCCGCGCGGGAAAAGAACTTTGCCTATCTGACTTCGAGGCTCCAGCTGGCTCTGGAAAATTATAAAAGAGCCAATTCCTCGCTCTGGGTGACTTCTCTCTGCTATTATACGGTGCTGGCTCTTGCTCCGATTTCGGCCATTTTGTTCAGTATCGGAAGCTGGCTGGGAATCGGGGAGTATCTCCTGAACCAGATCAAGCTTCATTCGCCCCTGAACCAGGAAGCCATCGACGTCATCACGGGCTTCGCCGACAGACTTTTGGACAACGCGAGAAACGGGGTCCTCGCCGGGATCGGGTTCATCTTTCTCGGTTGGACCTTGATTTCCATGTTTTCCGTAATCGAAAAGGCTTTCAACGACATCTGGCAGGTCAAAGCCTCCCGGGCGCTCATCCGGAAGATTACCGACTATTTTTCTTTTCTCGTCTTTACGCCGGTCTTCATCCTCGCCGTCAACGGGACCAGCGCCATTATCGCTCGGCGTTTCAGCTTCAACGCGGCGCTGACGCGCTATCTGATGAAACTGATTCCCTATCTGGCGATTCTGGTCTTTTTTACCGCCCTCTATATGATGATGCCCAACACGAAAGTCCGCTTCGTGCCCGCTTTTTGCTCGGCCCTCTTCGCGTCCATCGTCTGTACGATTTTTCAGTATTCCTTTCTGTACCTGCAAAATTTCATTACTTCGTACAATACGATCTACGGGAGTTTCGCGACGATCTTTATCTTCATCTTCTGGTTGCGCATCCTCTGGTTTTTCATTATCCTCGGGGGACATATCTCCTATTTCCTGCAAAACCGTCACCTGCATCCGACGGCGGACGACAACGGGCTCAGTTTCAAGTCCAGGGAAGTCGTGGCGCTGATGACCGTGACGGAAATGATCCGGCGATACAAGCAAAATCTCGCCCCCGCCGGATCCGAAGAACTGGCGCGGACGCTGAATCTGCCCGAAAAATATGTCCGCAATATGCTGAAGGACCTCGCCGAGGCCAACGTGGTCGCCGAGGTCGTCGGAAAACCCGGCGCGGAAAACGCCTATGTGGTGACGCGAAACGCTGATAATTTCACCTACGGGGATCTTTTCTCGGTTCTGGAGCATCACGGGAAGGAGCTCTTCTGGATCGATATCCCCGATCTGGAGCCCTATCTCGATCTGATCGAGCAGAAGGATCCGACGAAGCGTTTGGAGGAACTGATCGTATAGGAACGCCTCTCCCCCTCAATCCCCCATGGGTTTCGGAAAATACCTGGTATGGATCAATTCATGGGCCTTGTGGCTGCAGGGGTATTCAAGATATTTTTCGTAGACGGCCTGCACAAAGGGATTGTCGTGGGCCCGCCGGATCTCCTTGGCGCGGTCGATGGCGTTCAGGCCCTCGGCCCTTTTTTCGAGAATTTCCTGCTTTTTCACGGCCTTTGGCTGCCCGCCGCCTCCGATACAGCCGCCTTTGCAGGCCATGATCTCAATGGCGTGGAAAAATTCCTCCCCGGCCCGGATTTTGTCCAACATCTTTGCGGTCTCTTCAAGCCCGTGGGACATGCCGATCCGGAGGTCCAGGTCCCCCACTTTGACTTCGGCGATCCGGAAGCCTTCCCAGCCTCGCAGCTGGGTAAACTCGATGTCGTCGAGACGTTTTCCCGTGATGAGCTCAACGGCCGTACGGGTCACGGCCTCAATGACGCCGCCCGTTCTCCCGAAGATGATCCCCGCCCCGGAATACTGGCCGAAGGGATTGTCAAATTCTCCCTCGGGCAAATAGCGCAGATCGATTTTCATGTCCTTCAAAAGCCGGATCAGCTCCCGGGTTGAGATCACATAGTCCGTGTCGTAGTTATCCCCCCGGGAAAATTCCGGCCGGGAGGCTTCGTATTTTTTGGCGAGACAGGGCATGATCGCGACAGAGGCGATATAGTCGCGCTTATAGCCTTTTTCTTTTGCCCAGATGTCCTTGATCAGCGTCGAAAAAATTTGCATGGGCGACTTGACCGTAGACGGCACGTCGACCATATCCGGATAAAATTGCTCGATAAATTTCACCCAGGCGGGGCAACAGGACGTAAGGATCGGCAAGCGGACTTCCTCCTGGCGGGAAAAGCGCTCCAGCCGCTCTTTGAATTCCGTGGCCTCCTCCATAATCGTGACGTCGGCGGCCCAGGCCGTGTCAAACACATAGTCGAAGCCCAGCATCCGGAGGGCTGTCACAAGCTTTTTCTCGACATTTTCCCCGGCCGCGCAGCCGAAGGACTCGCCGATGGCCACCCGGACCGCGGGGGCGATCTGGGCCACGACGATTTTGTTCGGCGTCGAGAGGTCGTTCAAGAGGCTGATCGTGTGATCCCCCTCAAAAATGGCCCCCACGGGACAGGTGCTGACGCACTGCCCGCAGTGGGTACAGAGTTTGGCGTCCAGTACATGGCGCTCTTTGGGCTTTCCGTGGATACAATGGACGGGACAGGCCCGGGCGCAGGCCGTACAGCCGATACATTTGGCCGTAATCGTAAACTTCAGGAGCTGGATACATTTCCCCGCCGCGCAGCGATGGTCCTCGATATGCTCCTCAAATTCCCCGTAAAACTCCTCGATGGCGTCAAGAATCAGGTTGTGCCGCTGATTGAGGGTCTTTTTGACCGATTCGGCGATATAGCGCAAGAGATAAATGTCCCGCATGGTCGACTTGCCCTTGGACATGCGGTCGAGATTGCGCCAGAGCCGGTCCAGCTCCGGCTTGACGGCTCTGTATTCCGTGTATTCGCCCCCCTGCATTTTACCGAGGAGAAATTCCACATAGTATTTCGCGAATTGAATGATGCAATTTTCATCGGAAAGGATGATGATGTCCCGCTCGACTCCCGGCTCAAAACTCCCGAAGTCGATAGGCCGGTCCAGATCCCGGTTCGTAAAAAAGCCCCCGAAGGGAAGGCCGAATTGCGCCGCCTTGAAGGGTCTTTTATTTTTGACGCCGCCCGCAAGCGAAATCACCTCCGCGAGAGTCGCTCCCGGAGGAATATCGATAATCGCCGGATTGGTCACCCGCCCCATGACGCGTACCTTCCGGCTTTTGTCGTCCGTCAACTCATTGACGTCGGACAGGGCTTCCCTGAATTCGGAATCCATCGACTGAATGACGTGGATTTCCTTTTTCGGCGTTTCGCCGCCCCACTGCATGTTTTCTCCTTTCGCGTCAGCGCAACGTGCGCATCACGCCGATGATAAAGGCTTCCACCACGAGGCAGAGCATGACCTTCTGCACGAGAACCCAGCGATATACGCTCATCCGCATGGCTTGCTTGTAATGGGAAAAATTGATCCCGTCCCCTTTTTTCCGGCCGATGAAAAAAAACATCAGCACATCGACCATCATGACCAGCACGGAGACGAGCACGACGTTGAGCAGCAGATTGAGCATCAGATTCAGAAACAGAAACGCGTACATGGAAAATCCGCTCCCTTCCCGACCGGATCAGTCTTTTTCCTCGGGCATCCCCCGTTTGTAGACGATGAGACCCTTTAAAAATTTCCGCAGATACTTGTCGCCGCATTTGCGGTAAATCTTGCTGCGCTCATTCCGGAACATGCCGTTCAATTCCGAATTGGTCACGGAGATTTCCCCCATGCGGAAAATACCGGCCACGTCCTCATTCCTGAGCGACAGCGCCACTTTGAGTTTTTTCAATACGAGGTTGTTCGCGTTGATCTTGGTGATCCGGACGAAGCGGGTCCTTTTCCTGCGCATTTCTTCGGTGCCTTCGCCGCGGTAATAGCGGATCAGGCCGTTCAGAAATCCGTGCAGGTATTTGTTGTTGCAGTTGAGGAAATCTTTGGTCTTGTCCTTGCTCAGGAGTTTTTCGATTTCTTCTTCGGTGATCTTGACATCCCCGAGCCCGAAGATTTTTTCCAGCTTCTTGTTCCGCAATTTCAGCGCATACCGTACATCTTTCAGTACTTTGTTGTTTTGCATCGTTCACCTCTTTTCTTTTTATACGAATGATCGTTAAAAGTTTTTATTCTAATACTAATTCTACTATTTTTATTTGAATCTGTCAATTGCAGAAAACGAAATCGGAAAGTTTTTTTCCGGCGGCTATAGTTTTTCCCATGGTTTTGTGGTATAATAATTTTAAGAAACGACGGGATTCCTCCGCGTCGGAAAACCAAGGAAGTGATCAAATGGAAGAAATACAGCAGGTTTCTCTGGACATGACAGCGATATTGCTCGTTCTGGCCCTGGTCGTCGTTTTGTTTGTGATTTTTATCTTCATTCTGAAAAAGACCCTTGGCGTGAGGGATATCGCCGAACGGCTCGACGAGTTGAACCGCACGTTGGAGGAAAACAACGAGAAGCTCAAAGAGCTCATCGAGGACGTCAATACCCGCAAGGAACGCCAGGCCGAGCAACAGCGGATGCGCTTCTGAAGGGAATCCCAGCGACTGAAAAACCCGCTTTCGAAGCGGGTTTTTTTTGTTTTCTTGCGTCTCCGGGCCTATTGAGCGATCAGCTGGTTGATCTCGGTGATCACCTTGTCCACGTCCATGCCGTGGGCCTGCAAGCCTTCGCCCAGCGTCTCCCCCGAAGAAATCATGCAACCGATACAGCCGAGGCCGTATTTGCGGAACACCTGCGCGATAATCGGGTATTCCTGCACCGCTTTCAAAATGTTCGAATCCCGTGTAATCATGGATATCATCTCCTGTTTTATGTTTTTTTGTGCATCTCTGCAGGCCAAGGTCCCCAAAGGCCTCTTCTCCGAAGAGGCAGACGGCGTAGCCGACGGGGTTGCGTCTTTGTCCTTATTATAAATTATTTTACTAAAAAAGTCAAGAAAATCTTATTTGCGGGTTTCCCCGACGACCCGAACGAGATCGTGGACCCGGACCATGCCGACGACTTTGCCTTCGTCAATGACCGGAAGCACGGAAATCTGGTTTTCCCGATTCTCCATGAGATCCAGGGCGTCGATGGCCATGCTGTCGCTGCCGGTTCGGGTGAAATTTTTCGTCATGACGTCTTTGGCCACATAGGTGAAGAATTTTTCCTTCTGCCTCAAGGCCCGCCGGATATCCCCTTCGGTGATAATGCCGGCCATTCGATCGCCGTCCATGACGCAGACCGCGCCAAGGCGTTTTTTCGTCATCGTCAGGATCACCTGATCCATGCTGCTCGTCGTCTGGCAATAGGGGATGGCCTCCCCCTTGTGCATGACGTCGCCGACTTTCATCAACAGGCGCTTGCCCAGGGATCCTCCCGGATGATAGAGTGCGAAATTGTCGGGCCGGAATCCCTTAAGCTTCATGAGGATGGCCGCGATGGCGTCCCCCATGACAAGGGCGCTAGTCGTTGAGGACATGGGCGCAAGATTCAGCGGGTCCCCCTCTTTCCGGACGCCCGTATTGAGCACGCAGTCGGCCCCTTTGCCGAGGCTCGAGGCGGCGTTTCCCGTCATGGCGATGATCTTTGCGCCGATTTTCTTGATCGAGGGCAAAAGGGACACAATCTCGTCGGTATTGCCGCTGTTGGAGACCGCCAAAACCACGTCTTCCTTTGAGATCATTCCAAGGTCCCCGTGAACCCCTTCGGCGGAATTCATAAAGACCGAGAGCGTCCCGGTGGAGACGAGGGTCGCCGCGATTTTTTTTCCGATGAGGCCCGATTTTCCGATGCCGGTCACGACGACCTTGCCTTTGGAAGCCATGATCATCTGGATGGCCGTCACCAGGTCCTCGGAAATTTTGTCCCGGACCGTTTCCAGCTCCTCGATCTCGAAGCTGAAGACCTCCCGGGCGAATTTTTTGATGTCAAGTTCCATGCTGTTCTCCTTATCTGTTTTTGCTGATTTGATCAATTTGCAGGGCTTCGGTCAAAATTTCCTCCAAATCCCGTATATAAAGCATGTTGGGGCCGTCGGAGAGCGCGCGCTCCGGGTCGGGATGAACCTCGGCGAAGACGGCGTCGACGCCCACGGCCAGCGCCGCCATGATCAGGGGCCGCACATATTCCCGGTCGCCGCCGGTTGCCGATCCGAGTCCTCCGGGCTTCTGCACGGCGTGGGTGGCGTCAAAGACAACAGGATGTCCGAGTTTTCTCATTTCCAGGAGACTCCGCATATCGACGACGAGATTGTTGTAGCCGAAGCTGGACCCCCGCTCGCAGAGCAGGATATCCCGGCAGCCCGCTTCCTGTAATTTCCCGGCGACGTTTTTCATGTCCCATGGCGCCAAAAACTGGCCTTTTTTCACGTTGACGGGCTTTCCCGTCCGGGCGGCGGCGACGAGAAGATCGGTCTGGCGACACAAAAAAGCGGGAATCTGGAGCATGTCGCATATCTCCCCCACAGGCGCGCATTGCGCCGGTTCGTGGACGTCGGTCACGATCGGTATTCCGAAGGTTTTTTTGACCTTGGCGAGGATCTCCAGTCCCTTTTCGAGGCCCGGCCCCCGGAAGGAATGAATTGAGGTGCGGTTGGCCTTGTCAAAGGAGGCCTTGAAAATATAAGGGACGCCCAGTTTTTTGCAGATCCCGCTGACTTCAGCGGCCGCGTCCATGACGAGGGCTTCGGACTCGATGACGCAGGGACCGGCAATAAAGGTGAAGGGGCGCGATTCATCTCCGATGATCAGTTCACCGGGTATTTTAATCGGTTTTACGGGGGTTCGCATAGTATACTCCTCGAAATGGGTGGATTATTGGGCTTTTTTCTTCAGGATAATTTCACGATTGGCGATTTCACGGTCGTCGAAATGATATTTTTCGTGACCGAAAATCTGATAGGTTTCGTGACCTTTGCCGGCGATCAGGACAATGTCGTCCTTTTCAGCCAGGGCGATGGCTTTCATAATGGCCTGTTCGCGATCCTCAATCACGAGGTGGTTTTCTTTGCGCAAGCCCGAGGTGATTTCGGCGATGATGGCCTTGGGGTCCTCGGTCCGGGGATTGTCGGAGGTCACGATGACCGTATCGCTCCATTCTTCGGCCACTCTCCCCATTTTCGGCCGCTTTGTCCTGTCCCGGTCGCCGCCGCAACCGAAGACCGTAATGATTTTCTTGAGCCGGATCTCGTTGAGGCTTTTCAAGATGTTGAAGAGGGCGTCTTCGGTGTGGGAATAGTCGACGACCACCGTGAAGCCGCATTTGGCACTGACGAGCTCAAAACGCCCCGGCGCGCCGTTCAGTTGTCCGAGGGTCTCAAAGATCTTTTTGTCGTCCACGTCAAGGAGCTTGGCCGCCCCCACCACGCCCAGCATGTTGTAGAGGTTGTAGCGACCCGGAAGTTTCGTCGCGAAGCGCGCCACGTCGCCGAAAACAGAGATTTCCACGTCCTGTCCGTCCCTTCGGATTTTCAGTATCCGGCCCGTGACGTCGCCCCCCGAGATCCCGTAGGAAATCCCGGGATATTCCTCATAGAGACGGCTCCCGTAGGGATCGTCGATGTTGATCACGGCGTTTTTCTTTTTCTTCAACATGCCAAAGAGTTTTTTTTTCGCTAAAAAATAGTCCTCCATATCTTTGTGAAAATCAAGATGGTCCTGCTTGAGGTTCGTAAATACGGCGACATCGAAGGAGAGCATGGACACCCGGCCCAGAGCCAGCGCGTGGGAGCTCACTTCCATGACGAGCCAGGGAATATGCCGGTCCGCGGCCTTGCGACAGATCCGCACAATGTCCACCGATTCGGGCGTCGTATTGTTGGCCTCTTCGATATCATTTCCGACCTTGTACTCAATGGTCCCGATCCGGGCCACATTCTCGGGACCCAAAATTTTCTCAAGAAAATACGTCGAGGACGTCTTTCCCTTGGTTCCCGTAAAGCCGATAATCGTCAGCTCCCGCTGGGGCCAGCCGTAAAATCGCGACGCGATTTCCCCCAGGTTTTCCCGCAGGTTTTCGACGTAAATCACCGGCGCGGGAACTTCGGCCGGAACCTCCCGGGAGACGAGGACGCAGACGGCCCCCCGGTCTATGGCGTCGGCGATAAAGTCGTGGCCGTCGGAGACTTCGCCCGTCAGGGCCACGAATACGTCCCCGGGGCCGATCTTCCGCGAGTCATGGTGCATATGGCGGTAGGCGGCGGGGAAAGGGGCGGCGTTCAGATTTTTGTGGCGTATGCCCTGTAAATAAGCTTCCATGAGGTCTCCTTGCTATTTTTGGGTCGTGATTTTTTGCGGGTCTGCATTTAGCGCGAGCCCAATGCCATCGGCCGCTTGGCGGGTTACCGCCTTCGAAACGATATGGCCTCCAATAAATGTTCTTTCCGGATGGATTCCGAGTCGGCAAGGTCGGCGATGGTCCTGGCGACCTTGAGGATTTTGTCGTAGCCCCGGGCCGAGATTTCCAGCATCTTGATCGCGCCCTTGAACCAGTCCCGATCCTCGGGCGGGATCCCGCAGTATTTTTTGACTTCTTTCTGACCGAGATAGGCGTTCAAGAGTCCCTCGCCGTTTCTGTTTTCCTGGATTTTCCGGGCCTTTTCAACTCTTTTGCGGATCTCGGCGGAGCTTTCCCCCATGGGCGCCTGGATCAGCTCTTCTTCGGGGAGCCTTCGCATCTCCAGATGGAGATCGATCCGGTCGAGGATAGGTCCCGAGAGCTTTTTCCGGTATTGGCTGACCTCGTGGGGCGAGCAGCGGCAACGGTCCCCTTCGTAGAGAAACCCGCATTTGCAGGGGTTGGCCGCCGCGATCAGCAAGAAACGGCTCGGGAATTCCACCCGGTACATGGCCCGGGTAATGGCCACGATGCCGTCTTCCAGCGGCTGTCTGAGGCTTTCG
The DNA here is from genome assembly GCA_031272775.1 of Fusobacteriaceae bacterium. NCBI lineage: Bacteria > Fusobacteriati > Fusobacteriota > Fusobacteriia > Fusobacteriales > Fusobacteriaceae > Fusobacteriaceae bacterium. The sequence goes on from JAISTB010000009.1 coordinate 63,688, forward strand.
AGGAGCATCCGGGGAAATTCCGGAAACTCGTCGAGGAAGAGCACGCCGCCGCCCGAGGCGAGACTGATCTCCCCGGGCATGATCCTGGTCCCGCCGCCGATAATGGAAACGGGACTGCTTGTGTGGTGGGGCGCCCGGAAGGGCCGGACGTTCACAACGGGACGTTTGCTGTTGAGAGCCCCCGCCACGCTGTGGATCTTCGTACACTCAATGATCTCTTTTTCCGTCATAGGCGGCATAATCGTGATGATCCGCTTAGCCAGCATGGACTTGCCCGAGCCCGGGCTGCCGACCATCAGCACATTGTGTCCGCCCGCCGCCGCGATCTCAAGGCCGCGTTTGCCCTGCACCTGTCCCTTGACATCGGAAAAATCCACCTCAAAGGGCGGCGCGACATACTCCTCATGGACCGGCGCTTCCGGTACTTCCCTGTTCTTGAAAAAACGTTCGACATCATGCAATGTCCGGATGGGGATGATCTCCACACCCTTTATGATGCCCGCTTCCCGGTAATTTTCCATGGGAAGCAGCACCCCTTTAAAGTTCTTTTCTTTGGCCAGAATCATGGTATTGACGGTGCCTTTGACGGCCTTGATCCTGCCGTCCAGCGACAATTCCCCCATAATCAGGTAATTGTCCAAAATGTCGCCGTCATCCCGCAAAAAGCCCATGGTCAGCATAAGCCCCACGGCAATGGGCAGATCAAACTGCACGCCCTCTTTCCGGATGCCCGCCGGGGAGAGGTTTACGACAACCCGCCTCGGGGACATGTCGTAACCGCAGTTGTTGAGCGCCGTCTTGATCCGGTACTTGCTCTCGTCAATGGCGGCGTCGCCGAGCCCTACGATGGCAAAGCTCGGCAGACTGGAGCTCACATCGACTTCCACCTCCACAAGATAAGGATCAATGCCGATATAGCTCGCGCTGAGAACTCTGACATTCATCATACCCTCCTTTGCTGCTTTCTTCTTGATTTATCCGCCGGAGCAGATTCCTCTCCGTCTGGCTTCTATTATATAACTTTTTTCGCAAAAATCCAACAATTTCTTCATTTTATCCTTTCTTTTTTTCCCGAAGAATGTTACAATGTTCATATCATGGAATCTGTTCCATTATCTTGCGCAAAAAGGAGGGACCAATGATTCAAAGCCTCGTCCGGGCCATGGAGCTGCTGGAAGTCTTGAACGGCAGCAAATCCAGCTATTCCATCGCCTATCTGTCTTCGGCGCTCAATCTGCCGCCCAGCACCATTCACCGCCTCTTGCAGACGCTCTGCGGCACGAAATTTGTCGTCAAGGACGAAAAATCACACGATTACAAGTTGGGACCGGCGCTGATCCCGCTGGGGATTACGGCCCGGAAGAATTTGCATCTGCAAAATGCCGCGACGCCTATATTGGAACGCCTTGTGACCGTCACGACCGACGATTCCTATCTCGTGATCTCCACGGGCTACAAAGGCTTCGTGCTCGAGCATATCGACGGCCCCAGCCCCCTTAAAGTACTGGAGGATTTCGGTTTCGAACTGGACCTCCACTGCGGCGCGATCCGGAAAACGCTTCTGGCCTACCAGCCCGAGGCCTTCATTGAGGAATACATCGAGACCGTGATCAAGACGCCCAACGCCTTCCCCAAGGTGGAGCCCGCGGTCCTTTTGGAAAACCTTGAGAAAATACGAAAAGAAGGAGTCGCTGTGTCCCATGGGGACTACATCAGCAACTCCGTCGGCATCGGCGCGCCGGTTTTCAACAGCGAGGGGAAAATCATCGCGTCCATCGGAATCATTACCCCCGCCTCGAAAATCGCGGGCGAGAAAAAACTCAATGAATTGAAGCAAACCGTGAAAACATCAGCCCAGGAACTTTCCGAAATGATGGGCTTCTTCAAATAGTCTCGGCAAAGGCCTGCAGCTGCGTCCGGGCCTGGCCGAAGTCTTCCATTTGCTGGTCATAGCCCAGAATGATGTGGGGAATCCCCGCCTCCTCAAAGGCCTTCTTCAGCGAAGGATATTCGAGCTCTTCGGGATCGCAGAACGTCATGGCGAAGACCACCGCCCCCTGCGCCCCGGTGTCTTTGGCCTTTTTCACTACATGGGCCGGCCTCTTCACAATTTCGGGATCGTACAACAGGGGATCGTTGTCCTGGGCCGCGAAATGCAGCGCCAGAGCCCGCATGGGGTCCGTCTCGTTTTCGGGCGCGTCCACGTCGAAGGATCGCGACTCGTGAGCCACGTCGTCAGCCACAATGGCGATTTTATTTTCGTCGAAGATCTTCAGCAGGGCCGGATTGTCCACGATGATCCCCGAGGTCAGGACCTTGACGCCGCCCCACTTGGGAACAGGCAATTTTTCAAGTTCTTCGTTCAGCTCGTCCAGCAGCTTTGTATATTGACACTTGAGCTGATAGTATCCGCTTTTGAGGACGGCGCCCCTGTCCACGGCGGAAATCACGTCGGGATGAAGTCCCGCTAATTTTACAAATTTCCGCCGGGCCGCCCGGCTTTTGTTGTATATTTTGATGGCGTTTTGCAATTTTTCGTCGGTGACGGGGCTTCCCGCGATCTCCTCCAGTTGTTTTTTTATCTTGCCGTACTGGGCCATCGTGAACGTGATCCCGTATTCAGGCCGCCGGTTTTGCGGATGGGCCAGGAACATAAAGGGAATCTGCGGCACGGCCACGCGAAAATTCTGACTCAAGGGCCGGAGCGTATCGCACATGGTCGTGACAATCACGCCCGAAAGACCGTCCAGAGCGCCTGTCAGGCCCATTTCGAGGTTCATTTGGGCAATCGTGCAGTAAAAGCTCGCGAAGTATTCCTTGGCTTTATTGATCGTCCCCTGGCGTCCCCAGACGCCGAAAGGAACCATACCGGCCGCGTAGACCAGTTCCTCGGGGGCGTAGTAGGGGAAAACGCCGACGGCTTTTTTGCCTTCGTCCTTATATTGATACAGCTGTTTGCCGGGATTCGCGGCCACGTCCCGGAATGTTTGCAATAATGCGCTTATTCTTTCCATTTTTCCTCCAAATGTGGATCGGCATTGCGGGCGGCAAAATGCCGCCCCTACGCGGTGATTTTTCGATCATTGGCGGATGTGGACATCCGCCCCTACGGGATGATCATTAATTTTTACGCAAACGGGCGTTTTCCTCCATGATTTCGTATAATCCTTCGACCCGGGTTTTGTATTGTTCTTCCGAAAAATTGCGAGGATCCGCCTGATCGCCGTCAAAGCCTGCTACGGCCACGCCGAGGTCTTTGCGGAAACGCCGTTCCATCTCGGGCATGTAGCCGCTCCAGGGCTTGCAGGAACGGTTGTAGTGGACAAGGATGCCGTCGACGTTGTTTTCGCGGCAGATCCCTTCCCGCCAGTCTACGCCGGTCTCGAGGCAAACGGAATTGGGCGCCTTGTAGTAGGCTTTCATCAATTCGTCCATGTTGTTGTAGACGAAGCCGAAGGCGGGGGCGTACACGACGGCCGTGGTGTTGATGCCTTTTTCTTTCAGGGGCGCGAACAGCTTCTGCAGTTCGGGCCAGCAGGGAATGCCCTCAAACATGATCCGGTGGTTTTCGGCGTATTTCCACGTCGATTTGCCGGTCTTGACGTTTTCTTCGAGCTCCGCGGCCAAAGCCTCGAAGGCCTCCGCCGATTCTTTTTTGCAGCGGGCCGTCACGACGTCGGCCATGTGGTTGAAGAGGTCGAAGCCGCTGAAGGGAGAAGGCGTATACTGGCAGTAGGAACAAACCTTGAGCCAGGCCTTGGCCGTCCGGTTGGCGTTGGCGCAGACTTCCTCAAAGCGCTTCTCGTCCCACTTCCTGCCCGAAATGGCCTCCAATTTCTTGATGGCGTCCTCGAACTGCCCCCGCACGTAGGCCACGTTTTCGTCGGCCACTTCGACGGTATTGTTGTAGGGGATGTCTATCATAATAAGCGGGATGTTGTGCATCCGCGCGATGTTTTCATACCATTTGGTCATACAGTTGCAGATGTTGTTGCAGCAAAGGAGAAAATCCGGCTGGGGCATGGCCCGTTCGTCTGCTTCATAGCCCGCTGCGTAGGCGAGGCTGATCCGGGCGTAGCCGCAGATATCGTTGTGATAGCCCATGGCTTCGGCGTGCTCGCACATCCGCTGTCCGCCGTGTTTGGCTGAAATGGCCGCCGCCTGGTTTTCCGGGTAGCAGACCGCGAGGCCCAGCGTCTCGGCAATCTCCGCGGGGAACTTGGACGAGGACCAGCCCACGGGCTCTCCTCTCTTTTTGGCGTCCCAGGCGTTCTGATACACCATATCGACCACGGCCCTGAGCGCATCCTTGGCGCCGGGCTTCTTTTCCGTCTTTTGAATTTCTGACATGTTTACCTCCTGTGTAACCTATTTCGCCCGTTGAAAGGCGAACAGGGCCGCCCCCAAAGCCCCGTTGTATTGGGCCAGAGGCGATGTGTATACTTTGTGTCCAATTTCCTGTTCCATGGCCGTGACGACCCCGTGGTTCTGGGCGACGCCGCCGGTCATGACGACTTCGTCCTCGATGCCGATCCGTTTGGCGAGTCCGCCGACTCTTCCGGCCACGGAGCGGTGAATGCCGCGAATAATATCCCGTTTGTCCGTCGCCTGGGCCAATTGGGAAATCACTTCCGACTCGGCGAAGACCGTGCAGGTGGAGCTGATGTTGACGACCTTGGTCGATTCCGCCGAAAGGCCCTCAAGTTCGTCGATCCGCACTTCCAGCACGCGGGCCATCACGTCAAGAAAACGCCCCGTGCCGGCGGCGCATTTGTCGTTCATCACGAAGTTGTTCAAGAGCCCGTTGGGCGCGATTTTCATGACCTTGGCGTCCTGTCCGCCGATGTCGATGACGGTCTTGACGCCGGGGAAGAGAAAAAAGGCCCCTTTGGCGTGGCAGCTGAGCTCGCTCAACTGATTGGCGACGCCCTCGATGGAATAGCGGCCGTAGCCGGTGGCCAGCGTCAGTGCGATGTCTTCCATGGCGAGATTTCCCGCCTCCAGGACGGCGGCAATGGCCCGGGCCGGTCCCGAAGTCCCCGCGCCCACATCGATCAGGGATTTGGCCGCGATTTCGGTCCCGTTTTTCAAGATCACGCATTTTGAAGCCGTGGAGCCCACGTCAATGCCCAAGGTATAGATATCCATGGTGTTCCTCCCGAAAAGCGGATCCCTCCGGCGGCGCAATCAAGCGGCCGCCGGAGCGTAATCCTGCGTCAGCCGGCTCAGCCGTTGGCCATTTTTGCCGCGACGTTGATAAAGTTGGTAATGATAATCGCGTTGGTGATATTGCTCAAGAATCCGCCGATGACCGGCACCACAAAGAAGGCCAGCTTGGAATAACGGTATTTTGTGCAGACCGCCTGCATGGTCGTCATGGATACGGGCACCGCGCCGAGGCCGAAGCCTGTGTGACCGACGGAAATAATGGCCGAATCGTAATTTCTTCCGCAGAGATTGAAGGTGATGAAGTAGGCGAAGAGGAGCATCAAAGCCACCTGCGCAAAGAGCAGCACGATCAGGGCCAGTCCCAGTCCTTCCAACTGCCAGAGCTTCATGGACACGATGGACATGGACACGAAAAGCGCCAGGGAGAAATCTCCGACGATGTCAATGGCCTCATACTGGGAATCGTCCGTCGTTCCCTTCTTGTCGAGATACAGTCGGATCAGGATGCCGCCCAGCATGGCGCATACATGGATCGGGAAGCTGACATTGAGTTTTTTCAGGATGATGAATACGGCCTGACCGATGCCCAGCGCGATACACATCATAAATACGGCGTTCAGCACATGGGGTTTCTTGACCGCGACGCCCGCCGCCTTGGCCAGAGAAGCCACGTCGTCCTTGCCGTCCAGTTCGGGATCCTCAAAGTGGTTCTTCCGCACGAGGAAATTTCCGAAGGGTCCGCCGACGATACAGCCGGAAATGAGTCCGAAGGTCGCCGCCGCGATGGCCACTTCCATGGCCGCGGGGGCCCCCGCCTTGACCGCCAGAGGCGCGAAAGACGCCGCGTTGCCGTGCCCGCCGGTCATGGGGATGGAACCCGTCATCAGGGCGATCAGGGGATTGATGCCCATGACCTTGCCGATACCGAGGGCCAGCACATTTTGGAGCGCCGCCAATACCGCCGCCAGGATCGCGAAGATGATCACAAGTTTTCCGCCTTTTTTCAAAAGAGCCAGACTGGCCGAAGCGCCGCTGGCCGCGAAGAAGATACATTAGAACAGGCTGTTGACCGTGGCGTAATCGTAATTGAGCTCGGCTACGCCCGCCTTGTACAGGATCAGCGACAGGATCGAAAAGATCGTCCCGCCCACGACGGAAGCTGGCAGGCAGTATTTTTTGAGAACAGGAAATTTTGCCCGCAGAAATTCGCCGAAGTAGATGGCGACCACAGAGATGCCTAACGTTTCAAACATACCGAGTTTGATCTTTAGAATTTCGTTCATGTAAAACCTCCTATAACCTAGATGTTGCTATGCTACCGTGTAAACCCTTGATTGGTGTTCCATATCGGTATGCCTCATGTTGTCTTATTTCGTATACGTATTGAATTCCCGTATCACTCTGGGCGTCAGCATCTGATGAAAAGCGCAGATGGCTTTTTTGTTCTGGTACGCCGCTTCGGTAAAGGCTTCCATATAGGGCCGCAGCGACATCATGTCGACGATCTCGTCCACCATGCCCGTAAAAGCGCAGTATTTCGGTCTGGATTTCTCCGTGTACTCCCGGATGACCTGATTCATTTTATCGATGGTGCTCTGGATATCCTTGCCCTCTTTCTGGTCCTTAACGAGCCGCCGGGCGTACATGGCCGCGGCCGCCGTTTCGCCGTTCATCACATAGACTTCCGTCGCCGCCGTTCCCAGCGAGAAGGCGTTGTTGTTATTGGCCTGGGGGCCGCCCAGCACATAATGCGCCGCCGCCGTCCCCTTCCGCAGCGTGATCTCCAGATGGGGGATATCCGATACTTCGATCGAATAGATCAGCGACTGTCCGAGACCCAACAATTCGGCTTTTTCGGCGTCATCGCCGACGTCTATGCCCGTGGTGTCCTGCAGCCAGATCATGGGAATCTTGTCCCGGGCGCAGAGCGTCACGAATTCGTTCATCTTGACGAGACCCTGGCGGTAGAGCTTGCCGCCGATCCCGATGGAATTTTCCTTGTATTCGGGATATTTCATCAACATGCCCTGCACATTGGCTACGACCCCCACCAAAAGTCCGTTAATCTTCGCGAGACCCGTCGCCATTTCCGGCCCGTAGCCCTTTTTGTATTCAAAAAACTCGCTGTTGTCGAAGAGCCGCGCCATGACCTCATAGATGTCGTATTGCCGCTTCTGGTTGAAGGGAACGAGGGAATACAGATCCTCTTCGGGATAAGCGGGCAGCACGGGGTCGTCGACTCTGAAGAACTCGAGATTGTAGGCGGGCAGCATGGACATGTATTTTTTGATGCCCTCCAAAACCCCTTCCTCATCCTCGTAAACTTCCCGGAAGAATCCGGTCTCGTTGTAATGGATCGGAACCGATCCCGGCGGATTGGTCTTTTTCGCGTTGACCGTGGCGTCGATCAGCGCCTGGGCGCTCTCCTTGTCCACATAGCCCTTGGGATTCATGCCGCCGAGGATGCCCGCGCCGCCGACAGCCATATTGGCGTCCTTGTGGGCCACAAGTATCGTCGGGCTGATGGAATGGTAGCCGCCTCCGGCGGGGTTCGTACCGTAGATGCCGACAATCACGGGAATCCCCAATTTTTGAAGCTCGGCGTTCCTGAAGAAGGGCGTTCCGCCGCCGCGCCGGTTGGGATAGACTTTTTCCTGTTCGTCAAATTTGACGCCGCTGCAATTCAGCACATAGACGAGGGGAATCCCCAAAATCTTGGCCGTATCGGAGCCCCGAATCAGGTTTTCGGCCTGGCCCGGCACCCAGGCGCCCGCTAATTTTTTATTGTCCGAAGCGATGACAACGGCCCATTTGCCGCAGATCTTGGCGAGACCTTTGATGATGCCCGTCGATCCGTTGTCGTTTCCTTCGGGATTAAAGAGACTGTTCAAGGGAAACCAGGTCCCTTCGTCGATAAGCTCGGCGAGTCGCTGAATGGCGGTCATTTGCCCCGCCTCGTTGAGGGATTCGTCGCTTCGTCCCTGGGCCTGGGCCGTCTCGATCAGTTCCTCGATTTCGTTTTCCACCGCCAGCAGCTGGTTTTTGTTCTCCTCGTTGACGATACTGAGCGGCTTTCCGATTTTGGGCATGTTTTTGAAGTAAGCGCCCATGGAATAATAACTCATGCTGTTCCTCCTAAACTGGTACTTTGATAAAGGCCTGGCCCGGGTCGATTTCCTCCCGGATAATGCGGATAATCTCAGGCGTCGGCGCGTCGAGAGGCGCGGCCCTCGAGACATCGATGTCAAAGCCGGTGTTTTCCTTGACGTCTTCGGGCGAGGAGGTCGGGTAATAGCCGGCCAGATACATCCGTTTCGTCTTTTCGTCGAACTTCATGACGCCCCGGTCCGTGACGACCATGACCGGTCCGCGGTTTCCCGGAAGGCCCGCTTTTTCCCGGCCGCCCGGTCCGTCCATCCAGCCGGCGCTCGTCACGTAGTCCACCTTGTCGATGAATCTCCGCTTTTCGTGCTGCATCATGATGACCGTGTTGGAATAGGTCGCTATGCCGTTGGCGCCTCCCGACCCCGTAAATCTTGTCTTCGGGTGGTGATAATCACCGATGGACGTCGAGTTCACGTTGCCGTAGGGGTCAATCTGGGCCCCGCCGATAAAGGCGATCAGTCTGTCGCTGTCGTGCTGCCATTCGCAGGCCTCAAAGCCGATAAATCGGATATTTGGCCACTGCACCGCGCAATGGGCCATAAAACGGATATCGCCGACGCTTCTCGGCACTTCGATGGGATCGCAGTCCATGAGACCGCTCTCGACGATGATGTTGCACTTGGGCGCGAAGATCCGCTTGGCCACGGAAGCCCCGATCAGAGGCAGTCCCGTGCCCACGATGACCACCTGTCCGTCTTTGATCTGCTTCGCGATGGTGACCGCCTGCATTTCCTTGTTCGTCCAATTGGTATAATCAGCCATTCTTCTTCGCCTCCTTGGTCATGTCCTTGGCGTAGCCGAGTCCGGGCACCGACCGCAACTTCAAGAGCCGCGAGGCTCCCAGCTTGTCGAGGTAGGCGTCATGGTCGGGTACGTCATAGACCCATTCTTTTACGAAGGCCGCAAAACTTTCCTCAGTCTTGCTCGCTCCGTCATACATCCGCAAAAACGGATTGTCATAGTCGTAATAGTTGTAGCACTGGCTCGGATGCGCGCCGTAAGGCGCGTGCACGACGGCGTCGACACAGAATCCGGGCACGGAATTGGCCTCGGGATGTTTTCTGATCTCCTCGTCGCTGACGAGTTCCTCGCAGGTCACGATGCACTTCCTGGACGCCACGGCGATGTCCACGTCGTGGAACTCATCGCCCTCGATGGCGCAGGTGCCGTCAAAGGACGCCTTTTGCGCGTGGATAATGGCGACGTCGATCTCGGGTACCGGCAGGGCCATGACGGTTTCCCCCTTCTTGAAGGGATTTTCCACATAGACGAATTTGTCTTCGGGCAGCTTCGGAATCGTCTTCCGGACTTCCTTGCTGATGCCCCATTTGTTGGCGATATCGGTCCCCAGCATCAGGCGCACCGGCAGGAAGGGCAGACCCAAGGAGGCCGCGTGCAGCATCAGCATTATCGCGTCCTGGGAATAGTCCTCCATGTTGAGGGTCCCCTTCTCATAGGCTTCCCGGAAACGCCGGGATACGTTGGTCACGCCGGAATTGGCCGTGTAGCAGTTCGTATAGGCCAAAACCCTGCCCTCTCCGATCAAAAGATCCCAGTCGCCGCCCGCAGGGCCGCCTTCTCCGACAAAATCCTTCAGGCCTTGCCGCAGGATTTCGTAAATGGCCGCGTAAGGCTTCCGGTTGGTCGTAAACCCGCCGAATACGATGTGATCGCCGTTTTTCACGTATTTCGTGATGGCTTCGGCCATCGTACAGACTTTACTCATGTCAAATACCTCCTTGTGTAATATTCCCCCGTACGCCTCTCCCCGCGTCAATAACCGGCCCGGCCGGTTTTCTTACTTCGCTCCGAATACGGCCATAAAGAAGCCCGCCGCTACCGCCGAACCGATGACGCCGGCCACATTGGGACCCATGGCGTGCATCAGCAGGAAGTTGGAAGGATTGGCTTTGGAACCCACGGTCTGGGATACCCGGGCCGCCATAGGCACCGCCGATACGCCCGCCGATCCGATCAGCGGGTTGATTTTCCCGCCCGTCGCGTAATAAAGGATCTTTCCGAGACAGATGCCGCCCACGGTGGAAAAGGCAAAGGCGATGAGGCCCATGCAGATGATCGCGAGGGTCTTCGTCTGGAGGAACAATTCCGCGTTGGCCGTGGCCCCCACGGTCGTCCCGATAAAGATCGTAACGATGTTGCAAAGGGCGTTCTGGGCCGTGTCGGAGAGTCTTCCGGTCACGCCCGATTCCCGCAGCAGATTGCCGAACATCAGCATGCCCAAAAGGGGTGCCACCGATGGCAGGAGCAGCGAGCAAAATAGGGTCACCACAATGGGGAAAGCAATTTTTTCAAATTTCGACACCTTCCGGAGCTGGGTCATTTTCGTCTTCCGCTCCTTTTCCGTCGTCAAAAGCTTCATGATGGGCGGCTGAATCAACGGGATCAGCGCCATATAGGAATAAGCCGCTATGGCGATGGGCGCCACAAGATCCTTGGCCAGACCGTTGGCCACATAGATGGCCGTGGGGCCGTCAGCTCCGCCGATAATGCCTATTGCCGCCGCTTCCCCCGCCGTAAAGAGCCCTGTGGCGTTGGCAAGCATAAAGGCCACGTAAATCCCGAACTGGGCCGCCGCCCCCAAAATCAGACTGATGGGGTTCGAAATCAGAGGGCCGAAATCCGTCATTGCGCCGATGCAGAGAAACATCAGACAGGGAAACACGCTGCTCTTGACGCCGCCGTAAATGATCCGCAAAATCCCCGACGTATACCAGGGTTCGGCTTCTTTCATGAGTCCCGCCACCGGCAGATTGGCCAACAGCACCCCGAAGGCGATGGGGAGCAGCAGCAGCGGCTCGAAGCCTTTATATACCGCGAGATAGATCAGCACCAGGGATATCGCCAGCATCACGCAATATCGCCATCCGCCATCTACAAAGTTTTTTCCGTAATTCCCGATAATGGCGTAGAAACCCGATTCCTCCGCCAAACGGTACAACACTGCCAAAAAATTCATGATACGCCTCCCCTTTCGTTATTTGAGGACAACCAGCGGCGCGTCGGTCTCCACAGCATCTCCTTTTTTCACGAGAACCGAAGCCACGACGCCGTCGGCGGGGGCGACAATCTCCGTTTCCATTTTCATGGCCTCAATGACGATCAATACCTGTCCGAATTTCACCGCTTCCCCGGCGCTCACTTTGACGTCGAAAACGCTGCCCGGCAGCGGGCTCACAACGGTATTGCCGCCGGATACCTCCACAGCCGCAGGTTCCGGGGCCGCTTCCTTCGCCGGAGCAGGCGCGGGAGCCGCTTCCTTGACCGGAGCCGGGGCCGGAGCGGCCGCAACGGGGGCAGGCGCCACAGGCGCGGGGGCCGCCGCCGATGAGCGCGTCAACAATTTCTTTCCGCCTTCTTCTCTTTCCACTTCGACTTCATATTTTTTGCCGTTTACCGTTACCGTATATTTCATGTTTCACATCCTCCTGAAGCTAAGCAATCACATTTTTCAATAATCCGCGTACATCCGCGATCCGCTTCGGACCCGCTACCGGATCTCCCGGATCGAGGTCACCACAAGATTTTCCTTCCGCCGGTAGCCGTCTTCGGTCACAGCCGCGATAATGGCCGCCACGACGCCCAGATCTTCCTCTCCTCCGGCTGACGCGCCCGTCGTTGCGCCCGCGGGCGCCGCCGTTTCATCGAGACCGGTCTTTTTGGCGAATATCGAGAAGATAATGATCACAAGCGCCAGCATGGCCAGCGCCAGAAAGACCACAGACAGTCCGAGGCCGGAAATCAAAAGCGCTTCCCAGGGACTGATCTTGATCAAAGAACCCATCTATGCACCTCCTTTAGGTTAAATTCCATAATGTGGAACGCATTTCATTTAAAGATACCCCATCATACAACTTTTCTTTCAATAAGTCAATGACTATTTTATATTTTTCCGCGCGGGTTTTCTTCCCGCGCGTCTATGCCGTAATTATGGAAAAAGAGAATGTCTGTCTTTTCATTCTCTTTCGCGCCTTCTGTCCTGTCCTTATGCTCTGTAGCGTGTTTCTTTGTATTTGCCCGTGTCAACGAGTTGGGCGATCCGCTCGTATTCTCCCTTGGCAATGGGGACAAAGCGTATCGTATCCCCAGCTTCCAGCAAAAAATGCGGGTCGCTCTGAAGATTGAAGATCTTCAGCGGCGTGCGCCCCAAAAGCTGCCAGCCGCCAGGGCTGCTCAGGGGGTAAATGCCTGTCTGCTCGCCGGCGATCCCTACGGATCCGGCAGGGATGCGCTTTCTCGGCTCTTTCAGACGCGGCGTCGCGATTTTCTTCGACATGCCGCCGAGATAGGGAAAACCCGGCGTAAACCCGAGCATGTAGACGAGATAATCCCGGGACGCGTGGATTTGCACAACTTCGTCGGTCGTGAGCTTGTTGTGTTTCGCGATGGTCTCGATGTCGGGACCGTATTCCCCGCCGTAGAGCACGGGAATCTCCACGACCTGCTTGGGAACGTTCTCCATGCTCTGGTAGCTCGTATCGCAATTGTCGCTGACGAGTTCCACCATCTCCTCATAGCTGATCTTTCGGGGGTCGTAATAGATAATGACCGACCGGTACGTCGGCAGCAGGTCCAGGATAAAATCGTTTTTCAGGGAATCGAGATACTCCGTGATTTTTCTGACTTTGGAATTGATCAGAGGGGAGATTTCGTTGCCCAGCTCTACAATGAGGGCGGAATCCCCCGCGTGTAAAAACCGCATCTTTCCTCCTCCGCGTGTTCTCTTTACAAAAAGGCGCTGATCACAATACGCTCCGCCTCGAGGGCCTCCCGCAGGCCTCTGGCGAAGGCTACGGCCTCGGGATTGTCCCCGTGCACACAAACCGTTTCCGCCGTGATCGGGATGTCCTTTCCCGTGATACTGCGGACGGTCTGCTCCTTCACCATGCGGATGACCCGGGCCACGGCGGCGTCCTTGTCGGTAATCAGGGCCCCGGGCAGTTTTCTTGCGACCAGCGTCCCGTCCTCGTTGTAGGCCCGGTCGGCGAAGACTTCGCTCTTGACCCGGATTCCCGCCGCCTTTCCGGCGAGAACGAGCATACTGCCCGAAAGCCCCACGAGGATCAGCTCGGGATCTGTCTCCCGGATGGCCTCGGCCACAGCGATGGCCAGTTTTTCATTGCTTACGGCCATGTTGTACATGGCGCCGTGGGGTTTCACGTGCTGCAGGCGAACGCCGGAAGACCGCGCAAAGGCGGCCAGCGCGCCGATCTGGTACTTGAGGTAGGCCTTGATCTCGGCCTCCGACACGTCCATGTTCCGCCGCCCGAAACCCAATAAATCCGGTAAAGAGGGGTGCGCGCCGACGGCGACGCCGCTTTTTACCGCCATGGTCACGGTTTTTTCCATAATGAGGGCGTCGCCCCCGTGCCAGCCGCAGGCCACGTTGGCCGACGTAATATACGGCAGGACCTCTTCGTCCATACCCATTTTCCACGCCCCGAAGCTCTCTCCGAGGTCGCTGTTCAAATCGATACTCATGGTTGATTACGCTCCGACAGCGGTTCCCGTGTCAGAAGGATTTTTCTTCGCCATGGCCTTCTGGAAGAGCACGACGACGATCAAAATCGCAAAACCGATAATATCCGTCTTCAATCCCGGCACGATAAGCATCAGCGCGCCGACCAAAGACAGAGCCCGAACCGCCACATTGATATGGGTGTACATATAACCCTCGACGGCCGCCGACAGGAGAAATACTCCGATACAGGACGTCACCGCCGTCAGCAAGCCCTCAGACACCGTGGTATTCACGAGAAGCAGCTGGCTGTTGTAGATAAAGATATAGGGTAAAAGGAAACCCGCCAGCGCCAGTTTGACCGAAGCGACGCCGGTTTTGACCGTGTCGCCTCCGGAAATTCCCGCGGCGGCAAAGGCCGCGAGGGCCACCGGCGGCGTGATGTTGGCGAACATGGCGAAGTAGAAGCAGAAAAGATGCGCCGCCACGTCGGTTATACCGAGCTGGATCAGAGCCGGCACCGCGATCGTATAGGTGATGATATACGAGGGGATAGACGGCAGGCCCATGCCGAGAATCATGCAGGTCACCATGGTGAAGACCAGCGTCAACGGCAGGCTGGATTTTCCGAGACGGATGATGGCGCTCGCCATATTCGTCGTAAATCCGGTCTTTGTACAGGCTCCGATGATGATGCCCACGCAGGCGCAGGCCATCGCTACCGATACGGTCTGCTTGGCCGAGGAAATCAGGACCGAGCGGATGTCGTCAAGACTCATGCGGGATACTTTCCGCGTCTGGGCGATGATAACCGTGGCGATAATCGTGTAGAGCGCGCCCATAATCAGCGTCTTTCCGCTGAAAAACAGCATGTACATCAAGATCGCGATCGGAAAGGTCAGGTGCCAGTATTTCTTCATGGTGTCCTTGAAGGCCGGCAACTGGTCCTTGGGGAGACCCACAAGTTTGTCCTTGGAGGCCCGCATGTCGATCTGAAACAAAATCCCCAGATAGTAAATGACCGCGGGTACCGCCGCGTACACGATAATCTGGCTGTACTGGATGCCCAGGGTCTCCGCCATAATAAAGGCGGCGGCGCCCATTACGGGCGGCATCAGCTGGCCGCCTACGGAAGCCGTTGCCGAAACGGCGCCCGAAAATTCCTTACTGTAGCCGGATTTTTTCATCAGCGGAATCGTAAAGGATCCTGTCGTCACGACGTTGGCAATGGCCGAACCGTTGATCATGCCGAGAAGCCCCGCGGCCAGAACGGAAACCTTTGCGGGGCCGCCCTTGGTGCCTCCGGCCACACTGATCGCAAGGTCATTGAAAAAGGCCCCCATGCCGCATTTGTTCATGACTTCGCCGAAAACGATGAACAGGAAAATATAAGTCGACGACACGTTTACGGACGTGCCGTAGATGCCTTCGGTGTTAATGAAAAGATGCCCGATCAGGCTGGGCCAGGCCGTGCCCCGGTGCATAAAGAGGCCCGGGAAATTGATCTTGATCAAGCCCCCCTTGACTCCCATCAGGGCGTAAATCGTGAACAGCAGCCCGATAATCGGAAGGGCCAGTCCCGTAATCCGCCTTGAAGCCTCAAGAACCAAAAGGACGAGAATCGTCCCCATGACGACGTCCATGGTCGTCGGCGCGGCGGCCCGGTCTACTATGCTGAAATAATTGACCCACATATAGATCGGGATAGCGACGGACAGCGCCATGAGGATCCAGTCATACCACGCGATGTGTTTCCGGCTCGATTTCCGGAAGGCAGGGTACATGGCAAAGCCCAGCAGCAGGATCGCGCCCACGTGGATGGATCTGTTCCGCAAAGTTTCCGGCATGTAAAAGCCGGAGGCATAAACCAGATGGTACAGCGTCACGAGGATGCAGGTCCACTCAAAGGCCTTCTTGACGAGAGGACTGACAAAATTCCGCGTTCGGCTTTCTTTTTCAAATTCTTCCAAAATCGCCTGTCCGTCTACTTGTTGTTCCTGAACGATTTTGTCGATGGTGTTCTCCATAGTATACTCCTTTGCGCTATCTCAAAGTCAACTTGATCCGCCCGTGCTCCGGCAGGTCCCGGCCCGTCAGGATCACGCGATCATTGACCGAAATGTATTTCAACTGGGTCTGTGAATTGATCCAGTTGAATTCCGGGAATACGCTTCCCTTGATGTTCTCCATGTAAATCAGTCCGTCGGCGTAGCGGTACGTGCAATCCATTTCGGCGGGAATCCCCGCGCCGAATCCGCCCACGGCTATCGTGAAAAGAGTGAATCTCTTTTTTTCCACCCTGTAATACTCATCCCAGTCCACATGCTCAAACGAATGTATCCAGCCGAAAGACAAAACATCCTCTTCCCTGATTTTGCCTGTGTAGTAAACCTCTCCCGTCAACTGGTGGGAGACCACGAGCGTGTGGTTTCGCCTGCCGCTCACAAAAGCCGCTGTGACCGCGACAAGCGCGATAAAAATGAAAAACCCGAAAAAAACGCTTCTTTTGATGTTACGCAATCCGCAAAACAGCATAAAATCTTCCCGTCAAAATTCTCCCGTTGCGATCTCCCCCCCGGGAACGGGGAGGAGACCCGGGATTCGGTTTTATGGTGTGTGTGGTATCAAACGCTTGCGCGTTCAATCAACAGATTAATTGAGCGGCGTTTTGTAGCCCGCTTCCTTCCAATATTTCGCCGCGCCGTCGTGCAGGGGAATCGTTACGTCCTCCACGCCGAAGGTAACGTCGATGTTCTTGTCGGCGGCGTTGTGGGAGGCCTTGATCGTGGCGATGTTCTCGAAGATCACCTTCATCATGTCATAGACCACTTCGTCGGACAACTCTTTGCTGACGAGCATGATGTTGTACACGAATACGGACTGCACGTCTTCTTTATTGTTGTAGGTGCCCGCGGGAATCACGGTCTTGGCGAAGAAGGGATACTTGGATACGAGTCCGTCGCGGCCCGCGCCGTCGATGGGCACAATGACCATCTTGTACTGGGTGGCCAGTTCCATAACGGTGCCGTTGGGCAGTCCCGAGGTCACGAAGGCCGCGTCGCACTGGCCGTTTTTCATCTGGTCAATGGCTTCGCCGTAGGACAGATAGTCCACTTTGCTGTCTTCATAAGTCAATCCATAAGCTTCATAAATCATCCGGGCGTTGAGTTCCACGCCGGAATTGGGAGCGCCAACGCCGACGCGCTTGCCTTTGAGGTCGGCGGGGCTTTTGATGCCCGTACCTTCGAGGGTGACGAGTTGCACATAATTGGGCCACAAGCGCATCATGGCGCGCAAATTCTTGTCCGCAGTCTTGTACGCGCCGTAGCCCTCATAAGCCTGCATTACGGAATCCTGCATGGCGATGGCGATTTCCGCCTCTCCCTTCTGGATCATCGTAATGTTCTGGGCCGAAGCGCCCGTAGACTGGGAACTGGTCTTGTAGCCGCCGGCCTTGAGGGCTTCCGCGAAGGCCGCGCCGATGGGGAAATAAATCCCGCTGGAAGGTCCCGTGGCCACGGTGATAAACTCGCTGCCGCGGTCTACGGCGGCTACCGCGGGTTTACCCGCCAGGGTCAACACAATTGCCATCAAGCTTACCATGAACAGTGACGCTTTCAAAAATCTTTTCATTTTTTCCTCCTGATTTGGTCAAAAACAATATAAATTTCACACTGTGGAACGCATTTCATTGGTAGTCTGACTTCATTGTACCCCATATTTCTATTTTTGTCAATAAGTCTGTGTATTTTTGGTAAATGCCAGCTGCCACACGAGAAATACCGCAAAACAGGCAATCCCGGCGATCGTCGAGATCTTCTCGGGGATAATCATCAAAAGGCCGATCAGGACGAGCAAAATCCGTATGAACACGCCGATTTTTGCCCGGAGGAAGCCGATCATGCCGACGGCCACGGACCAGAGCCCGATAATGGCCGGAATGACGGCAAGAATGATGTCTTTGGCGGATCCGAGGCCCAGCAGGGCCGGATTGTACACAAAGACATAGGGAATCAAAAATGTGATAAAACTGTATTTGAAGGCCTCGATTCCCGTATCCCAGAACGGCGTTTTCGCCACGCCCGCGGCCGTATAGGAGGCGAGGGCCACGGGAGGCGTGATCATCGAGAGATTGGCGAAATAAAAAATGTAGAAGTGGGCCACGATCAAGGGCACGCCGATCTTTTTCAAAGCCGGCGCCAAAAGCGTCGCCGACATGATGTAGGCCGCGCTTGTGGGCATGCCCATGCCCATAATGATCACGAGAACCATGGCGAGCACGAGGGCCAACCAAAGGCGGTTTCCGGCCATTTTGGAGATTTCCTGGCTGATCATGAGCCCGAGACTCGTATAACTGAGAATCCCGACGATGATCCCGGCCACCGCGCAGGGGATGGCTACGACCACGGCGGAATTGGCCCCGTCGATCAGCGTGTTGATGAACTTGACCACGCCGAGCCGGGAGTCTTTCCGGGCCGAGGCGAGCACGACGAGAACGATCAGCGAGTAAGACGAGGCGAGCCGCACGGTCTTTCCGATCGCGATCAGATACACGAGCAGAATCAACGGGATCAGCAGGTAAAAATACCGGATGATCATCTTTTTCAGCGCGCCGGTGTCGACGGGCTTCGATTTGATGTTATATTTTTTCGCGTAATAATGCACGATGAAGACGAGAGACAGGATGTAGAGCGTCGCCGGTATGATGGCGTAAAGAACGATCGTAAAATACGACATGCCCACATAGTCGGCCATCAAGAAGGCGGCGGCCCCCATGACCGGCGGAATGATCTGCCCGGCCGATCCCGCGATGGCGAGGATGGCCGCCGTGAATTTGGGCTCAAAGCCCGAATCCACAACGGATTCGTAGGTCAGCGTCCCCACGGAGGCCACATTTGCCGCGGCGCTTCCGCTGATGGTCCCGAAGAGCCCGCAGGCCACGACCATGGATTTCGCTTCCCCGCCGACCATTTTGCTCGTGATGAACTTGGCCAGGGAAATGAAGAGCTTCCCCGCCGGCGTCGCCGAAAGGAAGGCCCCGAAGATCATAAAGTAAAATACCGTATCGGCGGAGACCCCTGTGGCTGTGCCGAGGATGCCGTTTGTGGAGACATACTGCAACTCGATCATGCTCGAAGCGTTCATGCCGCGATGGGTGAGCACGCCGGGCAGCATTTTCCCCGCAAAGCCGTAGACGATAAAGACGAGGCAGACGATGGTCATGGAAAGACCGAGCATCCGGCGGCAGGACTCGATCAATAAAATCATGACGATCCCGCCGAGGATCAGTTCTATCGGCGTCATATCGGTGATATAGAGCATCCGCGCCATGATCCGGGCCGAATCAAAATAGAGAAAAGCGCCGCAGATAATGGCGAGAATCGCGCAGAAGAAATCCACGGCCTTTCCGATCAGCGGGTCGCCGGCGAGGAAGGGTTTTGACAAAAAAACCATGGCGATCGCAAAACCGATGTGGATTCCCCGCAGACCGATCGTCGAGATCCCCGCCTTGAAGCAGGCGTAGATCTGGAAGGCCACCCAAATCAACGCGACAATATTCCGAAAAATCTTTCGTGCTCCCACCCTTTTTCCCCCTTATTTGATCAAGCCGATCTCACGATAATATTTTTCCGCGCCCGGATGCAGGGGGAAACCGCCGTAGAGTTCAGGCGTAGCGCAGGCTTCGCGGTTGAAGTTGCCGAGTCCCGCGTGACCGGTTTTCAGTTCCTCGGGATTCTCGTAGATCTGTTTTACGATGCGATAGGCGATTTCGTCGGGCAGATCCGTCGTCGTCACAATATTGGTCGTGATGCCGGCGCAAATGACGTCTTTCGTCTGTTTGTTGAAGCTGTTGGCGGGCATGGTGGCGACGCTGTAGCCGTTCCCTTTCAGGTATTCAAGGGACTGCTCGTCAAGCTCGCCCACGGTGACGTCGGCGGTCGTGCAGAGTTCCGTAAAAGCGGGATGACCAACGGATACGTGCTGCATGAAGAAGTCGCACTTGCCGTCCTGATAAGCGGCCACGATGCTGGCAAAATCCGTATGAGTCACGGAACCGCCCCATTTGATGATGTCTTCATAGGAACAGCCGATGGATTCCAGCACGAGCCGGGTCGTATATTCGCTGGCGGAACCGGTTTCCGACGTGTAAACATTGATCGGCATTTTCTTTTCGGCGATGTCCCGGATGCGGGTAAAGCCCGCTCCGTTCCGGATCGCGATGCCGACATACATCTGGTCGATGGTCCCTACGAGTCCGCGCAGTTTGGGAATGGCGCCGCTTTCCTGAAAAGCCAGGATCCCTTTGTAGGCCCAGGCGTTTGTACAGTTGAAACCTAGACCGATATCGGCCTTTCCGGCTTTCAGCAAGAGCATATTGCCGACGCCGCCGGAATTGGGCATAACGTCAATTTTGAGACCCGTATCATGCGAGGTCACCACATTGGCCACCGTCGCGCCGTACACGTACCAGGAACTGCCCACGGCAAGCGTCGCGAACTGGACGGTTTTGTCGACCTTGTCGCCGGGATTGAACGTATACTTGGCGTGGCTCGTCGTAAAAGCGGTCAGGAATAACACAAGGGCAAACAGCACAGCAGTAATTCTTTTCACTTTTCTCATAAAAATATCCTCCTTTCGTTGTCCAAAATTTTGTGTTTGTCTTTCCATAATGTGGAACGCATACCGCTGTTTCCGTGAAAAATATAAAAAATTATACTACAATTTTGTTTCCTTTGTCAATAACAAAATACTGTTTTTTGACGTGGCGTTCGTATTGCCGCCGTTTTGTTCGAATTATGCTCATGATCATTCCGCGTTTTCCGGCAAAAGCGCGGTGGGAATGACCTCGATTTCGAGCTCGGCCAGGCTGGCCCGGACGACGGTAATCGGAAATTTGTCCCCGATATTGTACCAAAGTCCTTCGCTTTGATCTTCCATGGCGTAGCGCTCCTCGTCCAGCTCATAAAAATGATCGGCGGCCACAAGATCCCAATAACACTCGATATTCTCTTCGGTAGCGAGGAAAATCTTCTTCCGGGAAAAGCCGACGATGGTTCCGGTAAATTCCTCCCCGACCCGTTCCCGCATGTATTCGACGACCTTGATCCGGACGCTCTGTTCTTCGGCCTTCATGGCGATCCGCTCCGTCCGCGAAATATGAAGGCAAATGCCCGGCAGCTCTCCGGCCAGTTTGGCGTTCTCCTCGGCGGAGGGATAGCGGGTCAGGCGGGACGCGAGAATCCGGTGCGCCATGAGGTCGGCGTAGCGGCGTATGGGCGAGGTAAAATGCGTGTAGCAGCGGGAGGCGAGACCGAAATGGCCGATATTTTCCACGGTATAGCGGGCCTGCTTCAGGGACATGAGGATCAGCTTGTGGATCAACTGGCTGACGCCCGTCTCTCGGGATTTGTCAATGATTTCCTGCAGTTCCTTGGGATGGAGGTCGTCATGGCGACTGACCCGGAAGCCGAAACGGTTCAAGACCGTATTGAGGGCCGTGATCTTTTCGGGATCGGGCTTTTCGTGGGTTCGGTAGAGGGCGGGGAGTTCCGCGTAATAGAGTTCTTCGGCCACGGTTTCGTTGGCGGCCACCATAAAATCTTCGATGAGTTTTTCGGCTTCGCCCCTTTCCCGGGTTCCGACGCTCTCCACGAGGCCTTTTTCATTGAGTTTGACCTTGATCTCGGGCAGATCGAAGTCAATATTGCCGTTGGCGCGCTTTTTCTTTCGCAGAATGTGCGAGAGCGCCAGCATGGTCGAGACCATGGGCGCGATATCCGCGTACTGCGTCAGCGCTTCCGCCTCCCCGGCGATGATCCGGTTGACGTCGGTATAAGTCATGCGGCGGGCGCTCCTGATGACGGAACGGAAAAGATCGTAGTTTTCCACTTCTCCCGCGGGGGTAATCTCCATGCGGCAGGTAAACGTGAGCTTTTCCTCGCCCTCGTTCAGCGAGCAGATGCCGTTGCTGAGTTCGGGCGGCAGCATGGGCAGCACCCTGTCCACTAGGTAGACCGAGTTGCCCCGGGCATAGGCCTCAACGTCCAGAGCCGAGCCTTCCCGCACGTACCAGGAGACGTCGGCTATGGAGACAAAGAGCCGGTAATTGCCGTTTATGAGTTTCTCCACGTAAACGGCGTCGTCCAAATCTTTGGCGTCCTCGCCGTCTATGGTAATAATCGGAAGCGTCGTGAGATCGACCCTTCCTTTGCGTTCTTCCCCGCGGATCCCCAGAGGGATCGCTTTCGCTTCTTCGACGACCTCCCGGGGAAAGGTCTCCGGCAGTCCCTCGTTGATGATCAGGGCCCGGATCATGTTTCCGGTATCCTGAGCGTCGCCGAGGATACGCAGGATCTGCCCCGACGGCTTTCTGGACTCGTCTCCCCAGTCGATAATTTCCACGGTCACGAGCTCGTTGTCTTTGGCGTCGCGCATCATGTGGGCGGGAATATAAATGTCCCGGCCGAAGGAGCCTGTGGGGACCACAAAACCGAAATCGCCGTTTTTTTCAAAGACGCCGGTCACGGTATTCTTGCTGCGCTCGATAATCCTGACGACCTTGCCTTCCTGCTTCATCCCGTCCCGGGCGTCGGAAACGATCCTGACCCAGACCGTATCGCCATCCACGGCGCTTCCCAAATCGGGACCGGCCACAAAGACGCCGCCCTCGTCCTCGGTGTCCACAAAGCCGTAGCGGTCCGTCGTCATGGAGACGACGCCCTTGACGAGGCCCTTCATGTCGGGCAGGTTGTACTTGTTCTTGCGGTTCAACGTAATTTCGCCGATCCTGACCCATTCCCGCAGTTCGGCCTTGATCTCTTTCTTCGGCCGTTGCTGCCAGTGAAGCAGCTCCGTGATTTCCGTGTACTTGAGTCCTCTTCCCTCGCTCGCGAGAACGTCTTGCAGTTCCCGGAGCCCTTTTTCATTGGTCATGTTTTCCCCCGTTTCCGGGATCGCTCCCGTTTTGATCGGGCCTGCCCGCTTGCAGCCAGGCCAGCATTTTTTCCGTATTCGGATGGATATATTTTCCCGATTGCCTCAGATAGGCCGTCATGTGACGCAGAGCGTAGAGGATCCCGCCGTCCATATCGGCAAAGACCCGCCGACGGATCTCGGCCGCCTCGGGATAGGCGCGACCGGGCTCCACGGCGTCGGCGATGTAAATGACCCGGGCAAAGCGGGAAAGGCCTTCTTTCCCTACCGTGTGATACTTTATGGCCTCGAGGATTTCGGGATCGGCGATCCCGTACCCGTGTTCCGCCAGGGCCGCCCCCGCGAAGCCGTGCATGATCTCGGGACTTTCAAGGTCCTTTTCGCCCATTTCGCCGGGAAAATACTGACAGACCATCTTTCTCAGGTCTTCCGCAGACCACTCCTTGCAGATGTCATGCAAAAGGGCGGCCGTTTCGATCCGCCCGGGATCAAGGCCGAAAGGTTTTGCCAGGGCGAGGGCGGTTTCCACGACGCCCATGGTGTGGCGAAAACGGCGGGGGCTCAATTCGGCCTCCACGCTTTCCTTCAATAAAGTTGTCTTTTGTCGCGACGCTTCCCGCATGGTGTCTCCGATCCTGTTTTTTCCGGTCTTTATGTATATTGTATCACATCGCGGCAATAAAGACAAACAATAAAAAGGGAACGGAATTTCTCCGCTCCGGGGTGGGTTACGACTCCATGATTCCTTTTTCCCGCAAAAAGCCCTTGTACCAGATGAGCTGCTCCTTCAGTAGCTCATAGGGCTTCAGGCCGTAGGGACAGCGGGTTTCGCAGGCCTTGCACGCGATGCAGTTTTCGATCCGGAACATTTTCTCCCGGGCCTCTTTCGTCACCATGCCCTGATAGGGCGACCGCAGCATAAATTCCCGCATTCTGGCGGCCATGAAGATCTCGATATCCGCCGGACAGGGCAGGCAATAGCCGCAACCCCGACAGAATTTTCCGCCCAAGGCTTGTTTTTCTTCCGCGACCCGGGCCGCGTATTCTTCCGTAAAAGCGGGGTCCTTTTCCTCCAGTTCCAAGAATTGTTCGATTTCTTCAATTCTCTGAACGCCCCAGATGGGGACGGGCGTTTCCAGCGACCGGATAAAGGCGAAATTGGCCTCGACGTTGCGGATCAGTCCGCCGGACATGGCCTTCATGCAGATAAAGCCCATGCCCGCGTCGGCGGTTTCCTTCACAAGAGCGACGTCCTTTTCCCCCGAAAGACAGGAAAAAGGGAATTGCAGGGTCTCGAAGAGTCCGCTGCGGACCGCTTTGAAGGCTTCTTCGAGCTTGTGCTGCGTAATGCCCATATGGAGCACTTTTCCTTCGGCGATAAACTTGCGCATTTCCGCGATCTGCTCGTCGCCCGGCGTATGATTGTGAAATTGCAGCAAATCCACATGGTCGGTCTTCAGGTTCCGCAGCGTTGTCTCCAAATCGGCGCGCATTTTGGCCGGGTCCCTGCCCATGGTCTTTGAGGCGATGAAGATCCGGTCCCGTACGTCGGAGAGCGCGTACGCGATTTTTTCCTCGCTGTCCGAATAAGCCCTCGCCGTATCAAAAAAGTTGACGCCGCCGTCGTAAGCCCGCCGCAAAATCCCGGCGGCTTCCTCAAATGTACAACGTTGAATCGGAAGCGCCCCGAAGGACGTCCGCGATACGTTCATTCCCGTTTTTCCCAAGGCCGTGTACTTCATTTCTTTCCTCCTCCGTTCTATAAGATACTTCCGCTCTCGCGGAATTCCCGCCACACATTTTCAAAGAATTCATCCCGTACAGGAATCGGCCGTACGGGCCGCCACGCGACCCGGACTTCCGGAAGTTCCCCCGCGCTCACGGGTTCAAGCGAAACAATCTGGGTCACGCCGGTCTTTTGGCCTTCCTCTGTCGTATACGCAAAAGCGTCCGGAAGAAAATCATAAGGTTTTTGCCCCGCGGGATCCGTATAGAGGGCGCTGCCGCGGCTTTTTCCGCCGTTTTCCACGTAATCGGCCATGGCGGAGAGATACGCCAACTGGCACAAGAGCGTCTCCCGCAAGCGGAACACATGGCGCAAATCCACGGGTTTTGAAACTTTTGCCTCTTCTTTGAAGCGGGAAAGCCGTTCCCGGACCCGGGCAAGGGTTTCCCGGATCCTGTCCCCGTTTCGGATGGCGCCGCCCACGGCGCTCATGTTTTGCCTTGCTTCCCGCAACAGCGCTTTCACGGTATCGGCGCCGGATTCGAGGGCGGATTCCGCCAGATCCACAACTTGGCCGAGGGCCGCCGCCGACGCTTTTTCAAATGCCGCCGCCGAAAGGGGCGGGCCTTTTTCCTTCCGGGCGATAAATTCCGCCGCCCTGGTCGCCCCCACCTGCCCCGCGTTGAGGGCGCTGCCGCCGGGCCGGTAGATCCCGTGGGTCCCCGCCGCTTCGCCCACGGCGAAAAAGCCTTCAACATTTGTCCGCCACCAGCGGTCCACGTCAAGGCCGCCGTTGTTGTGCTGGGCGCAAAGGGAGATTTCCAGCATGTCCCTGGTGAGGTCGACGCCTCTCTCCCGGTAAAAGGAGACCGCCGGGGCGTTCATATGAGAAAGCCGCTCAACGGGCGTCCCGAAACAAGCGCCTGCCTTTTGCAGATAGTCCCTCGCTTCCTCCGACAATTTTCCGAAATCGAGCGTCCCTTCCCCGGGATTTTCCCGGTAATCGAGAAAAACCCGTCGCCCTTTTTGAATTTCCAGCCAGACGAGGATATCCACAAGGGAAGACCCGCCGGCTGCTTTTCGCACGTCAAAGGGCCATTGATAGCCTTTAAGGAATACCAGCGACAGCAGTTTGTAGCGGTCCTGAATATACGAAAAGAGAAATTCCCGCGGATCCTGTCCATTCGCGTCCGTCGACACAAAGCGCGGCAGAACCTGCATGTAGGTCCCCGAGACATTCCATTTGGGCCGGATACTGGCAAGTCCCCACTGCCATTCCGTGAGATTTTTTCCCCGAGCCCCCGCCTCAAAGGCCAGACCCGACGCGCCGTAGTGTCCCTCGGGATAAACGGTATTTTCATAGATGCCGGCGGGGCCTCCCGTGGCGTATACGATATTTTTACAGTTGACGAGCACAAAGGGAGATCGGTCCCCCCCCTTTGCCGCCTGTTCCGTGTCGAGACAGACGAGCCCCCGGATCCGGGCGTCTTCGACGATGATTTTCACCACTTGCAAGTGATCGAAAATCGGGACGCCCTTTTGCCGGACAGCCGCCTCCAGGCATTCGGTCATCCGCCGGGACGTATAGGGACCGACGCTGGTGGCGCGGGTCCTTGGATCGTGGTCCGTCTTGTAGCCCGCGTATTCGCCGTATTGGTTTTTGGGAAATTCCACCCCCAAGTTGACGAGATTCATAAAACACGGAACGCTCAACGCCGCTTCGCAAAGGGCGTGATCCCCGTCCACGGCCCCGCCCTCAAAAAGGGTCTCCGCCATTTCCCCCACGCTGTCGGGCGTATCCCCCGAGAGCGTGAGTTTGTAGTAGGTCTGCTTGTCGGAGCCTGTATTGCGGGAAGTCCCCGCCTTCACATGCTCCGTGACCACGCAGACGTCTTGATCTCCATAGCCCCAAAGCCTGTCCGCCGCGCAGAATCCGGCTGCGCCGGTTCCCACGACAACGGTTCCCGTATGAATTACGGGGATTTCCTTTCCTCTGAATTGAAACGCGGTTTTTTCCATGATAAACCCTCACAAGATCACGCTTTTACAATTGCTTCAAATGAAAGCCGCCGTCCACGTCGATGTAATTTCCGGTCGTGTAGAGAATATCATCCGACGCCAGGACCTTGACGACATTGGCCAC
This sequence comes from Fusobacteriaceae bacterium, assembly GCA_031272775.1. Lineage (NCBI taxonomy): Bacteria > Fusobacteriati > Fusobacteriota > Fusobacteriia > Fusobacteriales > Fusobacteriaceae > Fusobacteriaceae bacterium. The sequence continues at coordinate 90,301 of JAISTB010000009.1, forward strand.
GTCTTCGGGCATACCCCAGCGCTTGACGGGGAAGAGGCCCCCGGCGATGAGACCGTCATATTTTTCCTTGACCTTTGCCGTCATGTCGGTGGCGATGACGCCCGGCCGCACCTCATGGACGAGAATGCCGTCTCCCGCAAGCCTTGCCGCAAAAAGTTTCGTCAGCATGGAAATCCCCGCCTTGGATACGCAGTATTCCCCGCGATTGACCGAAACCACCTCCGCGGAGCAGGAGGAGATATTGATGATGGTCCCCCGCTTTTTTCCTCTATATTCTTGACTGAGCATAACTTTTGCCACGGCCTGGGTCAGGAAGAGATTGCCCTTGGTATTGATCCCCACGACCCGGTCAAAGCTCTCCTCGCTCATGTCCAGCAGATCCGCCCGTTCAAGAGGCGCGACCCCCGCGTTATTGACGAGCGCATGGATTTCCCCGAAGCGCTCGAGCGCCTCCCGGACAAGGATTTTCCGGTCTTCGCTTTTTCCGACGTCCGATCGGACATAAAGATATTCCGCCCCCGTTTCCGCGATGGCTTTCAAGGCCTCTTCGTTTTCGTCGGCGTCCCTGGTCCCCGAAAGAACAAGGTTGTAGCCCTCCGCCCCCAGGGTTTTGGCGATGGCAAAACCGATCCCCCGGGTCGCGCCGGTCACAATGGCTGTTTTTTTTAGGTTTGACATACAAATTCCTCCGAATATTGTTTTTTGTTGCGGGCGGCAGGACGCCGCCCCTACGAAATAATTGTTTCCCGCGCGATCGCCTCCGCCCGGTATTGTTGATAAAATTTGGCGTAGATTTCCGCGTCCCGGATGGCGCAGCCCGTACGCCCGTGATCCCGCATGATCTGCGTGCACTTGGAGCAGGCGATACAACATTTTTGCGGGTCCATGGCGCCTTTTTCCAAAATGTCCCGGGGCGCGTCGGGGTAGGCGAAACTGGATCTGCCGAATCCCACGAGGCTGCATCTTCCGTCCCGGAGGTTTGCCGCCCCGGCGTAGGGCGCGGCCCAGCGGAGCCAGGAATAGCCGTTTCCCACAACGGGAACACTTCCGGCGGCCTTCTGGACCGTTTCCGTAAAGGCGAAAAGACGGGCGGTACTTTCGAGGGGATGCTCGTTGGGCGTGGGGATCCCCGTCGACGACGTGTCAAAGGGACGCGTCACCTGCGGATAGATATAATAGGGATTTCCCGCGGAATTGCTCAAAAGCCCGACCCCTTCGGCGCAGAGACGCTTGACGAGTTCTACGGGTTCCGCGGGGTCAAATTTCCACAGATCGCTTTGATCCTCCCCGAAGCCGTAGGGCCAGGGATGAGCGTCAAAGACGTTGAAACGGCAGGCGATCACAAAATCCGGACCGGTAGCCTTTCGTACTTCTCTGACGATATCCAGAAGAAAGCGGCTGCGGTTTTCAAAATTGCCCCCGTATTTTCCGGGCCGGGTAAAGGAAGCCAACAGTTCGCTCACGAGATAGCGATGGCAGGCCTTGATATCCACCCCGTCAAAGCCCGCTTCCCGGGCAAGCAGGGCCGATTCCACATAGCGGGGAATCAGATCATCCAACCAGCCGTCGCTGACCACCGGGCTTTTTTCGTCAAGACCCACCCGGGGATCGAGAATCGGATCGTGTTGCGGGATCAGCGGCGCCGCCTTGTGACCGACAGGCCGCGCGTATCTGCCCGAATGGGTCAGTTGGAGAATGTTGACGGGCTTACGGGAAGCCCCCAGTTTGTTCCGGGCGATTTCCGCGGTCTGTTTCATGAGCTTTTGAAACGCGCCGACGTTTTGCTTTGTCAGCATCATGGAAAGCTCGTTGGCCCTGCCGTCTTGGGTCACGGCGCAGGCCTCCCACCACAAAAGCCCCGCGCCTCCCGCGGCAAATCTGCCGTATCTGCGGGCCACAAGTTCGCCGGGCGAGCCGTCGGGTTCCGAATCGCAGCCTTCCATGGGAAGTACCGCCAAAGAATTGGGGGCCGTCACGGGGCCGATGGCCACAGGTTTTGCCAGAATATCCAGCGCTTCGCTCAGAGCCACAGGAATCCTTAGGGTTTTGATTTTTTCTTTTACTTCTTCGAGAGAATGAAAATTGAATTTTTCATGGCGCGCCATGGATATCCGCTCCTTCAGGCGCCGAGATACGCCCGTTTGACTTCGTCGCTGGTCAAGAGTTCTCCTGCCTTTCCGCTCATGGTGATGACGCCGTTTTCAAGGACACAGGCCTTGTCGGCGACGGAAAGGGCTTTTTTCGCGTTTTGTTCCACCAAAAATATGGTAATGCCGCTTTCGCGGATCTTCAAAATCAACTCATAGATCTGGTTTACAATGAGGGGCGCAAGCCCCAGGCTGGGTTCATCCAAAAGCATGAGTTCCGGTTTTCCCATGAGTCCGCGGGCGATGGCCAGCATTTGCTGCTCGCCTCCCGAAAGGGTTCCCGCGTATTGATTGCGCCTTTCATAGAGGATCGGAAAGCGCTCGTATTGTTTTTGCAGGTCTTCGTCAAGGGTCTTGGAACGAAAGCGGTATCCGCCCACAAGAAGATTGTCCTCCACGGTCAGCCCCGAAAAGGTCTTGCGCCCTTCGGGCACGTGGATCACGCCCCTTTCCACGACCTCATGAGGTTTATTCGTCAGGGGCTTTCCCAAAAATGTGATGGTCCCCGAAAGGGGTTTTACCAGTCCCGAGATGGTTCGCAGGAGCGATGTCTTCCCGGCCCCGTTTGAACCGATGATGCTGTAGATCTCCCCCGCTTCGGCCGAAACGCTGACGTTTTTTAAGGCCTCCACATGGCCGTAACTTACGCTCAGGTTGCTTATTTCCAGCATAGCCATTATTCATCCCTCCCGAGGTAGGCCTCGATGACCTGGGGGTCGTTCCTAACGTCCCGGGGCGTCCCCACGGCAATGGTCTGCCCGAAATTCTGCACATGGATGAAGTTGGAGACGTTCATAACGAGCTCCAGCCGGTGCTCGATCAAGAGTATCGCGAAGGCCTCGTTTTCTGAAAGCCGCCGGATCAGATCCGTCAGATCCCGGACTTCCGTGGGGTTGAGTCCCGCCGCGGGTTCATCCAGCAGAAGGACCTTGGGTTCGCAGGTCAGGGCCCGGGCGATCTCCAGCCGTCGTTGCAGGCCGTAGGCCAAATTTTCCGGCCGCTCGTGGAGATAATCCCCGAGACCTGTCATCCGGAGATATTCGCGGCACAAGGCCGCGCCCCGCTTTTCTTCCCGCAATCGGGCAGGCGTCGGAAAAAGCCCGCCCATGACCGTATAGCGGCTGCGGGGATCAAAGGCGCAAAGGACGTTTTCCAATACCGTGAGCCCCTTGAAAAGTCTTATATTCTGAAAGGTGCGGCCCATCCCGAGTCGTGTGATTTCATGTTGCCGGAGTTTCGTGATATCCCTGCCGTCCAGCTCCACGGTTCCCGCGTCGGCCGTATAGATACCCGAAATTACATTAAAAATCGTCGTTTTGCCGGCTCCGTTGGGTCCGATGATCCCGTGGATTTCCCCCTTTTCCGCGGTAATCGAAAAATCCTGCACCGCTTTTACGCCGCCGAAACTTTTGCTGACGCGCTTTACCTTGAGTACGGCCATGGTCATTCACCCCCGGTATCCGGACGCCGCAGGACTTTCCCGAAAGGCAGTTCCCATTCGCCCAAAAGGCCCCCCGGCCGGAAATTGATGATCAAAAGTACCAAAATCGCGTAAATTACGTTCCGGTATTCGCCGAGGAAACGCAAAAATTCAGGAAGGCCCCCCAACACCACCGTGGAGAGCACGCTTCCCGTCAGGGAGTTGACGCCGCCGAAAAAAACGATAATGACCCATTCGGCACTTTTTTTCCAGCCGAAGAGCGTCGGGTCCACATAGGTCGTATAAAAGGCGTAGAGACAGCCGCTGTAGGCCGTCACCGCAACGGACAGCAAAAAGGCCGTCATTTTGATCCGGGGGGCGTTGACCCCCATGGCCTTGGCCGCCAAATCGTCTGACTTGACGGCGATACACTGCCTGCCGTATTTGGAGGTCTTGAAAAGACCCACGGCCGCAACCACAATTAGGGCCGATACAAGAGCCAATCCGAGATCGGTCTTTTTGGGAATTCCCGTAAGCCCAGAAGCGCCGCCAGTGATCGGCGTAAAATAATTGAGGATCCCGGTAATGGCCTCGCCGAAGCCCAAAGTCACCAGAGAAATATAGTCCCTGCGCAGCCGGACCGTGGGAAATCCCACGACAAAGCCCACGGCAACGGCGACCGCCACCGCCGCGGCGCAGGCCGGCAAAAAGGGAAAGGCCGCCTTTGTCACCAAAAGCCCCGAGACATAGGCGCCGATGGCCATAAAGGCCGCCTGCCCCAGGGAAAACATGCCGGTCATACCCGTCAGCACATAGATCCCGGCGACGCAGATCACATTGATCAAAATCTGCGTCAGGATGTTCGTCAGTAATACGCTGCTCATGGCGCCTCCTTCAAGCCTTTTCCTGGATATTGGACCCGGCGATTCCCCTGGGCCGCAGCAGCAGAAAGACCAGCATGATGACAAAGGTCAAAACCGGCGTCAGGGTGGACCCTACCAGATTCACAAGCTGCGTTTCCGCGAGGCCCAAAAGCACCGCTCCGATCAAAGCCCCGGCGATGCTCCCGAGCCCTCCGATCACCGAAGCGATAAAGCCCTTGACCACAAGGGAGCCCAGCGTCGGATAGAGCGTATAATTGATCCCGAGGAAAACCCCCGCGAGACCCGCCAGCATCCCCGAAAGCAAAAAGGCAAACTGAATCGTCCGGATCACGTTGATCCCCATGAGCCCCGCCGTGTCCCGGTCAAAGCTCACGGCCCGCAGGCCTCTGCCGAGCCGGGTCTTGCGAATGACCCAGACGAGGATCAAAAGCGCCGCCGCGCTGCAACAGAACATGATGACGTCCGAGGTTGAGATCACAAGGCCATGAAATTTCATGATCCGTTTTTTAAAAAACAGAGGGTAATTGTAAAAATTCGCCCCGGCCTTGATGGTCACAAGGCCTTCCAGGAGCGTTCCCAATGTGATGGAGGAAACAAAGTAATAGATCGGAGACGCGTTCCGGACCGTGATGCTCCGGAAGGCGACAAATTCTCCGCAAAGGGCCACAAGCCCCCCTGTCGCCACAGCCACCGCAATGGTGGGGACAAGTCCCATTTTATTGGCCGCCGCCACAAAATACCCGGCGAAGGCGCAAAAGGCCATGGTCGCCCCATGGGCGAAATTGGAGAATTTCAGGATGTTGAAAATCAGGGAAAAGCCCGTGGCGATGAGCGCGTAGACGGAGCCCAGGGCCAGGCCGTTCAGGATGATCTGGAGTTGCATGACACGTCCTCCCGTGAAAATGTGTCCAATATAACTTTTCCTGCAAGGTTCCTTCCCTGCAGGAAAAGCGGTTTTTCTTTATTCCATGCGTTTTTTTGATCTCGTATTCGCTTATTTGGCCGAATAGCGTTCAAGCATTACGGGCGTTGTCCCTTTGTACGTGAACATAACCATCTCGAGGCCTGTAGGCATATGGTTGGCGGGATCTATGGTAATTTTTCCCGTGAGTCCGTCATAGTCCTTGACTTTCAGCATGGCGTCGTGGATTTTGTCGGGATCGGGCCCTGTTTCCGCCAGCACCTGATTGAGGATTCCGGCGATGTCATAGCCCAGGAAGAATTTGTTCGTCGCGTCAATGCCGGCCTTTTCCTTGACGGCTTTGATCATGTCTTTCAGTTTCGGTTCGGTGTCGTCGACATTATTGATGTAGTAAATTTTGTCGCAATCTTCGCCGAGCATGGTATTGAACGGAGGTCCGGCGTCCAATCCGGCGATCAGGGCGCCTTCGTAGCCAAGGCCTCTGGCCTGCTGGGTGATCAGGATCAGGTCCTGGGTATAATTGGGCATGTAGATGGCGTCCACTTTGGCGGATACCAGCGGAGAGAGAAGCGTCTTGTAGTCCTTGTCGTTGGCGGTATAGGCCACTTCTTTGACTACGGTCCCGCCAGCCGCCGTCACGGCCTTGGTAAAGGGCTCCAGCAGCGATACGGCATAGGCGTTGCTCTGGTTGTACATTACGCCGAAGGTCTTAAATCCGTTTTTGATCGCGTATTGTCCCATGATGGCGCCCATTTGCAGGTTGTTGGGCTGCATGCCGAAGGTATTCTTGTAGGTGGTTCCGTCATCTTTGATTTCGGAGCGGATATCCACCGCCAGATGCAGGATCGGTACATTGTATTGCTCGGAAATAGGGGCGATGGCCAGCACGATGTTGGCAATCGGAGGGCCGATAATCGCGCATACCTTGTCGGAGGTGATGGCCCGGGTCAGGGCGTTGATGGCCTCGTTGACGTCGGCCTTTGTGTCGTAGGTGATCATTTTGATTTTGGCGCCGTTGACGCCGCCCTTTGCGTTGATTTCATCAATATGCCATTTTGCGCCCGCCTCAACCATTTTGCCGAGGGAAGAAGTCGGACCGGAAATGTCCTGCAGACAGCCGATCACGATTTCCTTGCCCGCGCCGAAAAGCGAAGCGGTGAACAGGGTCACAGTGGTAAAAAGAATTGCAACGATTCGTTTCATTTCCTTCCTCCTGATGAAAAAATAATGTAATTTTTGTATCAAAATGACGCTGATAATAAAGTATACCGGTAAATACTTCAAAAATCAAGGGGGGTATGAAAAAAAGTTGGGGCGGGGGCTTTCCGCTTGACAATACTACAAATTTGTTTTATAGTGTTGGATAAAATCAAGACAAATTTATTTTGACATAAGGAGGCGTTCATGTCCAGATATTGGAGTGAAATCAGAGATGAAGCATATAAAAAAGATCCGGAATTGAAGAAAGAAGTACAGGTAATCCAGATGAAAATGGATCTGATCAGCGCGCTCATTGAATACCGCGCGGCAAATTCCTTGACACAGAAAGATTTCGCCGAACTCATCGGTGCAAAGCAGCAAGCAATTTCTCGCTTTGAAAAAGGAGAAATTGATCCACGCCTCAGTTTTATCAGAAAAGTGATTCTGGAAATCCTTGGAGACCGGAAAATTGAATTTTCAAAGCCGAATATTCCGGATGTTCCCATGAAACGTGTAACCGCAAATGGGGATCGTCGTCTCGCGGCGGGAGCTTCTGCCGGATGGTCGGCGGGATTCCTCTCCGTGTTTCAAAATTTGCCGAAGCCGCAGATGAGACCTTTGTTGAGCCTGAGGACATACCGGCTGAATATGACGCCAAAAGAGCTGATTTTGAATGAGGTGTTTTATTTGAAAAACCCCCTATTTTTGGCATTTTCCGCAAGAGAAAATCACGTTTTTGAACATTAGAAAAGGCAAATTTCTCACGTTTTTGCGCCTTAAAGCGCCCAGTAATTAACCACAACTCTGTGGAGATGATTAAAGCCGGAAATTAGTTCCGGCTTTATTTTTGTTGCTTATTAATTGCTCATAATCAGCGGTTATTTTCTTGCCGGTATCCGAATTTTCAAGTAGCGCCCCTCGCCCCGGACCTCGTAAGGCCCGCTTCCGGCTTCCACAAAAAAGCAGTCCCCCATCCGGAATGGCAGCGTTTCAGCTCCCTGGCGCATCTCGCCCGCTCCTTCGTAAAACAAGAGCGCGTGAAAAGACGAGCCGTCGGCGTAATCGCTTTTCGCCCCAGCCACGCTCAGTCCGTCGACTACAAAATAATCGCATTTTCCCAGATGCCCGCCGAAATCGGCCTGCGGCCCTTCGGCTGCGAGTTTCAGCACATCGAGGGCTTTTTCGATATGGAGCTCCCTGGGTTTCCCGTCTTTACCAAGACGCCCGAAATCGTATACGCGATAGGTCACATCGGAGGACTGCTGGATTTCGGCGATCAAAATTCCCGCCCCGATGGCGTGGATCGTTCCCGGCGCGATGAAAAATACGTCCCCCTTTTTGACCTCCACGCGGTTCAGGATCTCCGTCAGCCGGTTTTCCCGAATGCGCCGAGCCAGCTCTTCCCGGGTGACGTCCCGTGAAAAGCCGAAATACAGGAACGACCCGGGTTCACAATCCATCACAACCCACATCTCGGTCTTTCCGTTTTGGCCCTCATGGGTCCGGGCGTAGGCGTTATCGGGATGGACCTGCACCGAAAGGGAGCCGGCCGCGTCGATGAATTTCACAAGGATGGGAAAATCCAGGAAGCGGCGGCAATTTTCCCCGAGAATGGCCCGTCCTCTGATCCGGATCAGCTCCGGAAGCGTCAATCCCGCGTATTCTCCGCAGGCGACGACGCTCATTCCCGCCGGATGGCAGGACAATTCCCACGTCTCTGCGACAATGTCGTCGGGGCTCTGTTTCCCGTAGCGGGTTTTGAGTTTTTGCCCGCCCCAGATATAATTTTTGCAGGCTGGCGCCAATTTGAAAATTGACATAAAACCTCCGGGTTTTTGATTTTTCCATTATTTATTCAAATTATATCAAAAAACAATCCAAAGCGCTATATTTTTTCTTCGCACCCTCATCTCTTTTTGACAAACGGGCCGTGATCGTTTATAATATGAACATAAACAAACATCAGAAAGAGGAGGGATACAAAAATGGCGTATTTTATTCAATCGGAAGAAGGAAAGGACCTTCTGGCTGAAGTCAGGCGGTTTTGCGGGAAAGAAATCCGCGAGCAATGCAAGGAATGGGACAGGACGGGAGAATACCCCGCGGAACTCTATCAGAAGGTCATGGATATGCAGCTCCACATTCTGGAGCTCCCCGAAGCCTATGGCGGACCGGGCCTGGACCGGATCACGGCCGCTGCCCTGCTGGAACAACTGGCCATGGCCGACGCGGGTATCGCCACAGCCGTATCGGCCAGCGGGCTCGCGCTGAAATGCGTCCTCATGGCCGGAACGGAAGCCCAGAAGCGGCGCGTGGCGCAATTGATGCTGGAAGGCAGCCTTGGCGCCTTCTGTCTGACGGAGCCGGCGGCCGGATCCGACGCCGCGTCCACAAAAACGACCGCTGTCCGGGACGGGGACCACTATGTCTTGAACGGCAGAAAGACCTTTATCACAAACGGTTCCACGGCCTCATACTATACGGTGACTGCCAAAACCGACAAGAGCGCGGGCACGAGAGGGATTTCCATGTTTCTCGTGGAAAAGGGGACGCCGGGCCTGTCGGCGGGCAACCACGAAGACAAACTGGGCGTCCGAACCTCGGAGACTTGCGATGTCGTCTTTGAAGATTGCCGTATCCCCGTAACGGCGCTGTTGGGAGAAGAAGGCAGGGGCTTTTCCCTCGCCATGAAGGGACTCGATCAAGCCAGATCCTGGATCGGCTGTATAGCCGTCGGCATCGCCCAGCGGGCATTGGAGGAAGCCATAGCCTACGGCAGAACCCGCGTGCAGTTCGGAAAACCCATTATCGAAAATCAAGCCATCCGCTTCAAGATTGCCGAAATGGCTATGAAAACGGAATCGGCCCGGCAGATGGTCGCCCACGCGCTGACCCTCATGGAAAACAAGCTTCCCTGCGGAACGGAATCGGCCATCGCCAAGGCCTGCGCCGGAGACGCCGCCATGGACGTCACAACGGAAGCGATCCAGATCTTCGGAGGTTACGGCTACAGCAGAGAGTATCCCGTCGAAAAGCTCCTCCGGGATGCCAAGATTTTCCAGATCTTCGAAGGGACCAACGAAATCCAGAAGATCGTAATCGCGTCAAATCTCCTCGGCAAATAAAAATACACCCGCCTGGGCGGGTGCTTTTTTATTTTGCCTACTGAACTTCCGGCGTAGGAGGCACGGGCGCTTCCGGACCCGGCGCCGTCGCTGGAGCGGGGGGCGCGTATTCCTTCAGCACGTCGTTCAGTTTGTATTGTTCAATAAAGCCGTTGATAATCTTGACTTTGGCTTCTCCGAGTTTCTGGTTGAACAGGGCCTGCCGCAGCTGCGGGAAGACTTCCACCATGTTCTTGTCCTTGAGCGCCTCGGCGTTATCCTGGTACACTTTCAGGATCTCATGATCCTCGATTTTAATATCTTTCTGAGCCAGAATGTTGAGGAAAAACTCGATTTCCAAATTCTTTTTCATGATTTCCAGCTGTGCGATCTCCTCGGGTGTAAACTGCCGGTTGGTCATTTCGGATAGAATCGCCTTTGTAACCAACATTTGCGCCATTACATTGGGATTCCCTTTTGCTTGTTCCAATTCCTGGGGGCTTAATTTGATTTCCACTTTATTCCTCCTATTTTTACGGATTTTATATTGATAAAACCCAGTTGTCTACAACGGATGGCACTCATCCCCTACATAGTTCTATTATACACCAAATTTTCGCAATGTCAACTTTTTTCATGAAATCGGTTCATAAAATTGCCAACAATAACCGATATTATTGTTTTTGATTCCGGACTTCGGCCGTAATGGCCGGCACAATTTCCCGCAGGTCGCCGATGAGTCCGTAGTCGCAGATCTGAAAGATCGGCGCGTAGGGATCCGTATTGATGGCAACGATATATCGGGATTCGTGCATACCCGCCTGATGCTGGACAGCCCCCGATATGCCACAGGCGATATAGACGTTGGGACGGACCGTGATCCCGGTCTGCCCCACCTGATGGGAGGGATCGATCCAACCGGCGTCCACCGCCGCCCGGGAAGCGCCCACTTCTCCGCCCAGGGCGTCCGCCAGATCTTCGATCAACTTGAAATTCTCCGCTTTTTTAAGGCCCCGCCCGCCTGAAACGATGATTTTTGCGCCGGTCAGGTTCACAATCCGCTTCCCGATGGGGTTCATGGCCACAAGGGTCGTGCGGATGTCTCTTTTTTCCAGTTTCGGGAGAAATTCCTCAACGATCCCGCCGGCCGCGTCACGCCTTTCGGCCCTTTCGAGAACGCCGGGCCGGACCGTAGCCATCTGAGGCCTGTGTTTGGGGCACACGATGGTAATCAACAATTTTCCGTCGAGGGCGGGTTTCACTTGCAGGAGCTTTTTGTCCTCGGAATCGATCGAGAGTTTTGTGCAGTCGGCCGTGATCCCGGTTCCGATCTTGGCCGCGATCCTCGGCGCGATGTCTCTGCCGAGAGAGGTCGCCCCGATCAGGACAATCTCCGGTTTTTTTTCTTTGATGGCCCGGGCCGCCGCCAGCGCGTATCCTTCGGTGGAAAAATCCGCCAGCAGCGGATCCTTGATCCAGAGGATTTCGTCAGCGCCGTAAAATCTCAATTCTTCCACGGTCTTGGCAATATCCGCGCCCATGACGACCGCCACAAGCTTTTGGCCCAGATCGTTGGCCAGTTTGCGGCCCTCGCCCAGCAGTTCCAGCGTGATCGGATTCAATTTTCCCCGGGTTTGCTCCCCGATGACCCAGACATTCCGGCAATCTTTCAGTACGGCGTTTTTGTATTCTTCTGTTTGCGTCATTTCTCCCCCTGTCAGAGCATGTTGACTTCTTTGAGTTTTTTCAGTAGATTTCCGGCCTTGTCCCGGACAGACTCCCCTTCGATGATCTCCCCGCGCTTTTCCCGGAAGACCGGGGTCGTACCGGCAATCTGAGTCGGCGATCCTCCGAAGCCCACGAGGTCCAGGTCCACGGGAATGTCCGCCGCGTGGAGCTCCCGGACAACCCCTTGGCCGAAGGCCGCGAAGAATCTGTCCAGCGAAGATTGCCTGGGCGTGTTCAGTTCCTGGATCGCCGTCAGCAAAAGGGGCGCGCTGACGTCAATCACAAAATCCACCCCGTCGGTAATTCGCGTAATCCGGAATCCTTCCCCGTTCCGCTCGATTCTTTTGGCGTAGGTCACCTGGGGAATATTGAGAAATTCGGCGATTTCGGGCCCCACATTGGCCGTCTCGCCGTCTATGGATTGTCTGCCGCAAAAAATCAGATCAAAGGGGCCCAAATGCCGGACGGCTGCGGCCAGGATCAGCGCCGTGGCCCTGCTGTCGGAACCCGCGAAGGCTTCGTCCGTCACAAGCCAGGCCTCGTCGGCCCCCATCCCGTAAGCTTCCCTGAGTACGGCCTTCGCCTGGGACGGGCCCATGGAAATGGCGCTCACGGTTCCCCCGTACTGATCCTTGATTTGCAGCGCCGCCTCCAGGGCGTTCCTGTCGTCGGGATTCATGACCGCCGGGACCCCTTCCCGGATCAGCGCGCCGCTTTTGGGATCAATCTTGATTTTGCTCGTCTCCGGCGTCTGCTTGATGCACACAATACTGCGCATGTGTCCTCCTTAGTTTTTGTCATCTCAGCCTGACGCGGGTCAGAGCAGCTGGTTCAGTTTTTTCACAAATTCCGCCGGATTTTCCAGGGGAAATCCTTCCATCAGCAGCGATTCCGTATAGAGGACATCCACAAGGTCGACGAAGGCGGGCTTGCCCTCTTCCTGTTTCAATCTCGAGAAAAGCGGATGCTCCGGATTGATCGCGAGAATTTTTTCGGCCTTGACGCCTTGATTTCCGGGCATGGACGAGAGGACCCGCTCCATTTCCAGCGAAATCTCCCCCTTGGCCAAAAGCGACGCGGCGGCTGATTTTCCGATATCGGCCGACAGTCTGACTTCCGCGACTTTTTCCCCCAAAGCTTCCTTGACTTTCTCCAGAATACTCTTGTTGTCTTCGGAGAGCTTCTTGATCTCCTCTTCCTTTTCCTTGCTTTCGTCGAGTTTGAAATCGGAATCGTTGATGGATTTAAACTGTTTTCCCGCGAATTCCCTGAGCGTTTTCAGGGAAAATTCGTCGATTTTATCGGTCAAATAGAGAATTTCAATGTTCTTTTCCTTGAGGGCCTCGATTTTCGGCAGCGATTTGATGGAGGCAAGGTCGTCGCCGGTGGCGTAGAGGATTTCCTTCCGTTCGCCCATGCGGTCCACATATTCTTGCAGCGTGCAGTAGCTGTCGTCAAGAGAGGTCCGGAAAATCAGGAGATTTTGCAGCTTGTCGCGATTGAGGCCAAACATGTCCTGAATCCCGAATTTGATGTTCCGGCCGAATTCTTCCCAGAATTCCACATATTTTGGCTTGTCTTCTTTGAGCAATTTTTCAAATTCACCGATGATCTTCTTTTCGAGGCTCTTGGAAATGTCGGCGAGCTCTTTGTCCTGCTGCAAAATTTCCCGGGAAATGTTCAGGGACAGCGTGTCGCAATCGACGAGCCCCCTGAGGAAGCTGAAGTATTCGGGAACCAGCTCGTCGCATTTGTCCATGATAAAGATATTTTTCGTATAGAGTTGCAAGCCCCGCTTATAGTCTTTCGTGTAAAAATCCATCGGCGCCTTTTTCGGAACGAACAAAAGGGCCGTATATTCCACGGTGCCCTGCACTTTTATGGGGAAGCGCAGCAGCGGGTCCGTCCAGTCATGGAACGCCGACTTGTAAAATTCGTTGTAGTCCTCGTCCTTCAGCTCATTTTTGTCCTTTTTCCAGATGGGCTTTGTAGAATTGATCACTTCGTCTTTGAAATAAATCGGATAGCGGATGTAATCGGAGTATTTCTTGACGATTTCCTTGATTTTCCATTCTTCCAGATATTTGTCGTATTCCTCGCCGGTCTTGATCGTGAGGACGATGGTCGTCCCCCGCTTATCCAGATCGATTTCCTCCAGCTCGTAGGAACCGTCTCCCTTGGATTCCCAGCGCACGCCCTTTTCCGCGTGGGGAGATTTTGTCGTGAACATGATGTCCGCGGCCACCATAAAGCCCGAATAAAAGCCCACGCCGAACTGTCCGATGATGTCTACGGCGTCATTGCCGGCCTTGTCGGCAAGGGAAGCTTTGAAAGCCTTGGATCCTGATTTGGCGATCGTGCCGATATTTTCCTGGACCTCTTCGTAAGTCATGCCGACGCCGTTGTCAGCGATGGTCAGCTGCCGCTTGTCCTTGTCGACAGCAAGCGTAATCTTGAATGTCGTGTCGTCTCCCAACAGGGCGCTGTCTGTCAGTGATTGGAATTTCAGCTTGTCAATGGCGTCGCTGCCGTTTGAGATCAGCTCCCTCAGGAAAATGTCCCGGTTCGTGTAAATGGAATGGACCATCAGGTCCAGCAGTTCTTTGGCTTCGGCCTGAAAGGCCATGGTTTCTTTTCGCATAATTCCTCCTGTTTCTCTATATTCTTCTGATTTCTAACTGTTTTAGCACTCTATGCGAATAGTGGCTAATAATCTTATAACATAATTTCTTTGCCTTGTCAATGGATTTTTTCTGAATTTTATGATATAATAGACCCAAGTTCCATTTATACCAAAACCAACACCGCTTGGAGAGAGGTCGCCTATGAAAATCATCATTTCGGGTTCGGGGAAAGTCGGCGAATTTTTGTGCAAAGAGCTGTCCACGGAAGGAAACGACATCACCCTGATCGAAAAGGATCCCAAAGTACTGGAAAAAGTACTTTCCATGGCCGATATCCGCGGGATCGTCGGAAACGGCGCCGATCCGGATATCCTCGCGGAGGCCGAAGTGGCCGATACCGACATCTATATGGGCGTCACCCACTCCGACGAGATCAATCTGATCTCCTGCGTCATCGCGAAAAAAATGGGGGCCCGGCATACGATCGCCCGCGTCCGGAATCCAGAATATACCTCCCAGATGAACTTTATGCGGGAGATTTTGTCCATAGAAAAAATCATTGTGCCCGAGCACGAAGCGGCGCTTTTTATCGTAAAAAATCTCGAATTCCCCAACGCCCTGAGCGTGGAGAGCTTCGCCGACGGCCAGGTCAGCCTGGTCAAGTACCAGGTCCCCGCCGATACCTATCTCGATCATCTGAAGCTCTCGGATTTCAAGGCCAATTATTTTCCCCATATCCTCGTCTGTATCGTGGAAAGGGGCGAAAGCGTCTATATCCCCACGGGAAATTTCATCCTCGCGGCCGGCGATCTGATCTATGTGACCGGCTCGCGGAACGACGTCACCGAGTTCTACAAGTCCCTCAGCGACAAAAAAGTCGAGCCCGTCAAGACGATTTTTATCAATGGCGGCGGCGGACTGACCCATTATCTTGTGGAACGCCTGCTGGCGCGACGTTTCCGGATCAAGATCCTCGAAAACGATTTTCATACGGCCAAAACGCTCTCCAACGCCTACGGCGACGCCATCGAGGTCATCCTCGGCAGCGGCTCCGACAAAAACCTTCTGGACGCGGAGAGTTTTGAAAAGCATGACGCCTGCATCTGTCTCGCCGATGACGACGACGAGAACGTCATTTTGTCCATGTACGCCAATAAGCTGGGCATCAGGAAAATCATTACGAAAGTCGACGAAACGTCTCTTTTGGGGATTTTGGGCCTCTCGGGCTTCCAGTCCATCGTGACGCCGAAAAAGATCATCGCCGACACCATCGTCAAGATCGCCCGCTCCATGATCGGCGCCCAGGGCGGCAACATCGAGACGCTGTACCGGCTTTCGGAAAACCGCGTCGAAGCCATCGAGTTCAAGCTCAACGAGACGAGTAGCGTCGTCGGCGTCCCGCTGCGGGATCTGCGGCTCAAGGAAAATCTCCTGATCGCCTATATCGTCCGGAACGGGGAGATCCTCTTCCCCGACGGCAACACGGCCATGCGACCCGACGACAGGGTTATCGTCATTACGACGCAGAAATTTCTCGACGATATCGATAAAATTTTGGAATAGCGATCGTCCGGTCGCGTAAAAAAGTGGTGAGTCTATGAATTTCGGCATTATTCGGTATGTCATCGCGCGGATTTTGAGGTTGGAGGTCATCTTCATCCTGTTTCCGCTGGGCGTAAGTTTTATTTACGGCGAGCCCTTCGCGCTCAAACGCGCCTACGGCGTAACGATCCTGCTCTTATTCGGCGCGGCTTTTCTCCTGTCCAGAAAAGCGCCGGAAAATATGAAGCTTCACTCCAAGGAAAGTTTCGTGATCGTTTCCTTGACCTGGATCCTCATGTCGCTTTTCGCCTGCCTTCCCTTCTATCTGAGCCGCCATATTCCGTCCTTTGTGGACGCCCTCTTTGAAGTGGTCAGCGGCTTTACCACGACGGGGGCGACGATCCTGACCAACGTCGAAGCCCTGCCCAAATCCCTGCTCTTCCTGCGCGGGTTCACGCATTTCGTGGGGGGAATGGGAGTTCTCGTCCTGGCCATGGCCATCCTGTACAAAAATAACGACGAGTCCCTCTACCTGATGAAGGCCGAAGTACCCGGTCCCACCTTCGGCAAGCTCGTCGCGAAAATGTCTTACAATTCACGTATTTTGTATATCATTTACATTACAATGACCTTGATTCTGATCGTGTTGCTCTACGCGGGCGGCATGCCCCTTTTCGACGCCGTCGTTCACGCCTTCGGGACCGCGGGTACCGGCGGTTTTTCCGTTAAAAACGGCAATATCGGCGCTTACGGCAGCGCCTACCTCGAGTACGTGATCGCCGTGGCCATGCTGATGTTCGGTCTCAATTTCAACCTGTTCTACGCCCTCCTGTTGAAAAATTTTCGGCAGGTCTACAAAAATGAAGAAATGCATTGGTATTTAAAAATCGCGCTCTGCGCGACGATTCTGATCTGCTTCGACATCTATCCCCGATACGGCTCAAACCTCGCCAAATGCATCCGGGACACCTTTTTTACGGTCTCGTCGATTATGACGACCACGGGCTACGCCGTCGTTGATTTCGATACCTGGCCGGTCTTTTCCAAAGCCGTCCTCTTCGCGCTGATGTTTGTCGGCGGCTGCGCCGGCTCCACCGCGGGGGGGCTCAAGGTCTCGAGGATCATGATCCTCGTCAAATACATCAAGTCCATGGTTCGCCGGGAAGTGGACCCCAACCGCGTGACGACGGTCCGCGTGGACGGAAAGCCCCTTGAAAAGGAGCTGTTTCATCGGGTGACCGGCTACCTGGCGCTCATGGTCTTTCTCTTCATGCTGTTCATCCTCTTTATCGCCAAGGACACGCCCGATTTTCAGTCGGCCTTCGGCGCCGTGGCCAATACCATCAACAATGTGGGTCTCGGTTTCGGCAAAGTGGGACCTTCGCTGAACAACGCCTTCTTTTCCGCCCACAACAAGCTGATTCTGATTCTTTGCATGCTTTTCGGGCGTCTGGAAATCTTCCCGATGTTGATTCTCTTTTCTCCGAGCTTTTACAAGGACATGTTTTTCAAGGTCAAGATCAAAGGCATGGACGAGTATTAAGACAGCAGGCCGTATATCTTCCCGAGGGCCAGATTCCGGCACAAAAAGAGATTCAGAGCGAATTTTTCCCTGGTAAATTTGCGCAATTCCACCCGCCGGATGCAATCGGGATCCGGCTTTCTGCTGTTCGTCCCTTTTTTTGTGCTGACAAAGGCCCGGACGCCCATTTTTTTCAGCAGTTCCCGGGCGAATTTGCCGCCGTGTCCCCAGGGCCAGCAAAAAATGTCCGCTTTTTTGCCGAGATGTTTTTCGATTTCCGCCTGATTTTCCCTGAGATCCGCCGTAATCCGCTCCGTCCATTCCGCTTCGCTGACCGCGTGAAAATACGTCTTTCCGTGAATATCGACCCAGCGCTGCGCCGAACGCAAAGCCTCTTCTTTACTTTTCCCCGCCGATTCATTCGCGAAAAAAGCCCCGAAGCGTTCGTAAAAAACCGGATCCACCGTAAATCCCGCCGCCGAATAGGCGCCGCGCTCGGGAAAGAGCGGCCTGTCCCCGTCGAGTTCCTTGATCCGGTCAGACACGATGACGCTGCCGTGCCGATGGGAATGGAGTTCGAAGGAAAAACGCCCGCTGGCATCCATTTCCTGAATTTGCGCCCAGTCCAGATAGCGGGGATCCCTGCCCGCAAAGGCCGTGTTCAGAAAGACCGTGGCCCTCATGTTGTATTTTTCGAGCAGCGGAAAAACGCTCCGGTAATAGCCTGCGTAGCCGTCATCAAGCGTGATCAGGACAGGCTTTCGCCTGATCCGCCCGTCCAGGAGATCGGAAACGAAAACCGTCTCCAGATCGTTTTGCCGGATCAGTCGCAGATGCTCCTCAAAGAGCGCCGGCGTCACGGGCTCGTCTTCGGCGATCTCGTGATAGAGAAAAGCCGGAACCCCTTTGCCCCGGAAGGCCAACACGGTCGCCGCCGCCATGAAGCCCAGACCCAGCATCGGTCCCATATCAGTCCACCCCCCTCGTGTAATCGGCCGCGAATTCCCGGTAAAATTCCGTGAAACGGTCCTCCAGTATGGCGGCCCGGGCCCGTTTCATCAGACGGATCAGAAAATACAGGTTGTGCCAGGTGGCGAGACGCATGCCCAGAATCTCCCCGGCCTTGAACAGATGTCTCAGATAGGCTCTGCTGTAATTCCGGCAGACATAGCAGTCGCAGGCGGGATCGGGCGCGCCGTCGTCTTCGGCGTAGGCCTTGTTTTTCAAAATCAATCGCCCGTATTTCGTGAATATGGCCCCGTGACGGCCCAAACGGGTGGGCTGCACGCAATCCATCATGTCGATCCCCGAGGCGACGGCCTCCAGCATATCGAGAGGCTCCCCGACGCCCATGAGATAGCGCGGCTTCATATCGGGACAGCGACAGACGATATGATCGAGAATCCGGTACATGTCTTCCCGCGGTTCCCCGACGGCCAGTCCGCCGATGGCGTAGCCGGAAAATTCCCCGTCCATGGCGGAAAGCTCCCCGAGGCTCTGTTCCCGCAGATCCTCATAGATCCCGCCCTGCACGATGGCAAAGAGTCCCTGGCGGTCTTTTTTCGCGTGAGCCGCCGCGCAACGGGCTGTCCAGCGCGTCGTCCGCTCAATGGAGGGAATCAGGTATTCCCGGCTCGAGAGGCCCGGCGGGCATTCGTCCAAGGCCATGGCGATGTCGGAGCCGAGGTTGTTTTGAATGGAAATGGATTTTTCCGGCGTCAAAAAATGTCGGGATCCGTCGATCTGCGAGCTGAAGTGGACGCCCTCTTCCCCGATCTTCCGCAAGGCGCCGAGGCTGAACACCTGAAAACCGCCGCTGTCGGTGAGAATGGGGCCGTCCCAGTGCATGAAGCGGTGCAGGCCTCCCCGTCGGGCAATCAGTTCGTCGCCCGGTCGCAGATAGAGATGGTAGGTATTTCCGAGGAGAATTTCCGTTCCGATGGCCCGCAATTCTTCGGGCGTCATGGCCTTGACCGTGGCCTGGGTGCCCACCGGCATAAAAACAGGGGTCCGGATCTCGCCACGGGGCGTTTGGATCACGCCCGCCCGGGCTTTTCCGGACCGTTTTTCCAAAATATAGCTTATCGGCAGATTTCGCATAAACGCTCCAAAATTTGTATAAGATGAGAAAGCCGCTCCCTTAACGGTCCACGGAAATGACATTTTTGACGTTGCCGATGTCCTTTGCCATGTAGCCGTATTCCTGCTTGTCCTTGATTTCCACGGTGAAGCGGATATTGATCAGCATCTCGCCCTGTTCCTTGACTTCGTTGGTGTTGACGGAGACGATGTTGATCTTGTGCCCCGAGATGACGGCGACGACGTCCATTAGCACGTTGGGGACGTTGGCCACGAGGACGTTGAACGTAAATTTGTATTTCGTACCGTGCTTATCGCTTGTGACGCCGTCCTCCCAGCGGACCGGAATCTCCCGGGCGGGGTCGGCGGCGATCATGCTCTGAAAATTCTTGCAGCTCCGTTTGTGGATCGTGATGCCGTCGAGACGCGTCACAAAGCCGCCGATATCGTCTCCGGGCAGCGGCGTACAGCAGCGGGCGAATTTGATCAGCGTATTGGTCACGCCCTCGATCACGATGCCGTAGTCATTTTTCCGGGCGGAGGCCGCCCGTTCCCGCTCTTTGTTTTTTTCGAGCATGACCTCCAGCTGCGCGCTGTCCATGGGAACGTCTTTGGCCAATTTTTCCCGGAATTTGTACAAAATGCCGTCTATTTTTGTCCGGTTTTGTCCGACATAAAAGTAAAAATCATCGAGCGTGCGGAGATTGTTCCGCTCCATGTGTTTTTTGATGATGGGATTTTCCTCGACGTCTTTGAGCGTAATGCCCAGTTTCTCTACTTCTTTTTCGAGGTTGTCCCGGCCCGCCTTGACGGTTTCGCCGTAAATCTGGTCCTTCAGGATCTTTTTGATCTTGCTCTTGGCGCTCGTGGTGACGACGATGTCAAGCCAGTCCTTGGAGGGCCCTTTGGAGTTCTTCGACGTGATGATCTCGACCCGGTCGCCGTTTTGGAGTTTGTAATCCAGCGTGACGATCCGGCCGTTGACCTTGGCCCCCACGCATTTGGTCCCGATTTGCGTATGGATAGAGAACGCGAAATCAAGCGGCGTGGCCCCGATGGGGAGCTCCTTGATGTCCCCCATGGGCGAAAATACAAAAACCGTCTCCCCCATGATGTCTTCGGTTACGGTCTTAACGAAATCATGGGCATTTTCGGTCTCGTTCTGCAGCTCCAGAATATTCTTCAGCCAGCCGTAGACCTTGTCGTCTTTGCTGACGGTCCGGTTTTCTTTATAGGCCCAATGGGCGGCGATTCCCTCTTCGGCGACCTTGTCCATCTCTTCGGTCCGGATCTGGATCTCGATGAATTTCCCCAGGGGTCCCACGATCGTCGTGTGGATGGACTGGTAATTGTTGGATTTGGGAACGGCGATATAATCTTTGAAGCGCCCGGTCACGGGCTTGAAATTGCTGTGAATGATGCCCAGCGTGTTGTAACATTCCGCTTCGGTGGCCACGATGATTCTGACCCCGATCAGATCGTAGATGTCGTCAAATTCCTTCCCCTTTTCGTACATTTTTTTGTATATGCTGTAAAAATGCTTGAATCGCCCTTTTACCGTACCTTTGATGCCGTTGTCATAAATGAGTTTGACCATGGTTCGGATAAAGGAGTCGATATAGTCCTTCCGTTCGCCCCGTCTGCTGTCCACAAGGGATTTGATCTCCTCATAGACTTCGGGTTTGAGATAATGGAGCGACAGATCCTCCAGCTCCCATTTGATTCGCGCGATCCCGAGGCGATGGGCCAAAGGCGCGTAGATTTCAATGGTCTCCTGAGCCACGGTCTTTTGCTTTTCGGGCGGCATAAAACGCAGGGTCCGCATGTTGTGCAGTCTGTCGGCCAGTTTGATGATGATGACCCGAAGGTTTTTCGCCATGGCGAGGATCATTTTCCGGATATTTTCGTCCTGCTTCTTCGTCCCGTTGGGAAGCTCCTTGAGTTTCGTAACGCCGTCCACAAGGTCCGCCACGGTCTCTCCGAAATTGTAGCGGATGTCGGCCAGCGTAATCATCGTGTCCTCGACGATGTCGTGGAGGATGCCGGCCACAATGGTATCCGTATCCATCTTCATGTCGATGAGGATCTTGGTGACCTCCACCGGATGCATGATATAGTCGTCGCCCGACTTCCTGTACTGGCCGTCGTGGCTTTCTTCAGCAAAGCCAAAAGCGAGCTGAATCTTGTCCAGATCAACTTTGAGATGATTCTTATTGATTTCGTCGAGAATCTCTTTCCAGTAATCCATATTCCCCGCCCGCTTTCCCTGAAGTTTATTTTTGTCTTTATTTCAGCAACGCGCCGATTTCCGCATAGTCGGCCGTATTTTTCGCGCTCTCCGGAATAAGCCGGTAGCTGTCCCCCGCCTTTTCGCGCTCGCCGGTCTCCAAATAGAGCCGCGTCAACAGCATGTAACGAAGACCGTCGTCTCCGCCGTCGTCCGCTTCCCTCAGGAGCTTTTCAATGGCTTCCCGGGGGCCGTTGGGGATCTGCCGGATCTGCTCCATGGCCCGCTTGCCGTCGCCTTTGCGGTAATAGAGATAGGCGAGGTTTTCCCGGACATTTCTGTCCCGTTTGTCCAGTTTTTCCGCTTTTTGAAAAAATTCCAGCGCTTTGTCGTAATCGCCGGATTCTCCGTACAAGAGCCCGATCTCCTTGACGAGAACGGGGTTTCTCGGCGTCTTTTCGTACGCGCGCAAATAGACGTCCAGCGCTTCCCGTTTTTGGCCCTTCTGGTACAAATTCATGCCGCGGATAAACGTATATTCTCCGCTGTCCAGGTCTTTGGAGCGGTTTCCCCCCGTATGGGCGCAGGCGGTCAATAAAATCGCCATTCCGCACAAAATCGCTTTTCTCCCCCTCACGTTCACGCCTCCGTTTCTTCCTGTTTCTTTTCTTCGCTTTCCTTTTCTCCCGTTTCCGGGGAAATTTTTTCCAGCATCACCCGGGACACACGCATCTTGTCGAGACTGATGACCTTGATCCGAGCCCCGTCGATAGCGATCTCGTCGCCGACGCTGGCCACCTTTCCCAATTCCGCCAGGATCAGCCCCCCGAGACTCTCATAGTTGTCGGATTCGGGCAGTGACAGATCCAGTTCCTCATTGAGGGACTCAATATCGATCATGGCGTCCACGCGCCATTGATTTTCCCCCATCTTCTCGATGGCTTCCTCTTCTTCCGTATCGTATTCGTCCCGGATCTCGCCGACGATTTCCTCCAGCAGGTCCTCGATCGTGACGATCCCCACAATGCCGCCGTATTCATCGACAACCATGGCGATATGCACATGCTGCTGCCGGAATTCTTTGAGGATCTCGATGATGGACTTGGTCTCGGGAATAAAGTAGGCCGGCCGGATGTAATTTTTCACGGGATCCGAAGTTTTCCCCTCCTTGACGGACTTCATGATGTCCTTGACATAGAGCACGCCGACGACGTCGTCGATGGTGTCTTCATAGACGGGCATCCGGGAAAATCCGTTCTCGAGAATGTCCCCCCAGATTTCGTCGACGGTCTTGCTGGCCTCGAAGGCCAGAACCGACGTCCGGGGCGTCATGACTTCCTTGGCTGTGATCTCGCCGAAACCCACGATGGAGTGGATCATCTCCTTTTCCTCTTCCTCGATGACGCCCTCTTCCTCGCCCACATTGACAAAGGAAATGATGTCCTCCTCGGTCATCAGCATGGACGAGTCCTTGAGCTCAAGGCCGCACAGACGGCCCAGCATCTTCGAGATAAACATGAAAACGGCCACAACGGGTTTAAATATTATACTGAATACATATACAATTCCGATCACGTGTTTCGCTATGCTGAGCGTGTAGTTCTTCGCGATGATTTTGGGCGTAATTTCCCCGAAAATGAGGATCACGGCGGTCATGGCCAGCGTGGAGATCACGATGGAGCGCCCGGAACTGACGCCGAAGACGCTGGCGGTCAGGACGGTCGCGATGGAAGAGGACAGAATATTCACGATATTGTTCCCGACCAGAATACTCGTGAGCATCTCATTGGGGCTTTTGAGCCATTTGCGCAGCAAGCGGGCCTCGCGCTCCATGTGCTCGTTCTCGAGCTTTTCCAGATACAGGCTCCGGAAGGAGGTCAGAGCGGTTTCTGCGGCCGAAAAAAAGCCCGACAGGATTACCAGTACGGCCAACACCACGATTAGGATACTACGATACGTGTCCAATGAAAACATACACCTTCCTTGACTAAATCACTGGGTTATTTCACGGCGAAGAGTTGATCGCCCTTGCGGACAATCTGACCGTCTTCGGCCAGAACTTTGACGATCTTGCAATTCTTCGGCGCTTTGACTTCGTTCATGAGCTTCATGGCCTCAAGTATGCAAAGGGCCGCGCCGGCCAACACCTCGTCCCCTTCGCGGACAAAGGGCTCGCCGCCCGGGGCGGGGGAGCGGTAAAAGGTCCCCACCATGGGCGCGTCGATGGTTTCAAAGGCGCTCTCTTTCTTTTTCTCCGCGGCCTCTGCCGGCGTTCTGTCGGCCCGCGCCGGCTGATCAGGCGCGCCGTATTTCACCGCTTCCGCCGGAACACCCGGTTTTTCCTTTTTCATGACGACCCTGACGCCGCCCGTTTCCACGGCCACTTCGCTGAGTCCGTATTTTTCTATATTTTCCGCTAAATTACGGATGCTTTCCAAATCCAGTTTCATGCGCTTCCTCTCTGTTTCTCTCAATCGCTGCCTACGATACGCAGGTTCTTCACGCCCTCAAGCTCGGAGATCTTCTCAAGGACTCCCTCGATCTTGCGCAGAACGTTTTCGCTGGTCTGCACGGAAATCGTCGCCGTGGCCGTCCCGTCGATCGGAATATTCTGAATGATCGTCAGGATATTCATGCTCTCCCGGGCCAGCAGTTCCAGCACCTTTGAGAGTACGCCGGGCTTGTCGTACAGCGTCACGTAGATGCTGAAGACCTTGTCTTTCCCCCCTTCAAAGAAGGGTTTGATATACTCTTTGTACTTGTAGTAAGTACTCCGGCTGATGCCGATTTTCTTGATCGCGTCATATTTGGTCATCTTGCTGTTTTCCACAAGATCATTGACTTTGATGACGCTCTTGATGGAATTGGGTAAAATGCGCTTGTCTACGATGTAGTACTCCCGTTTCTCCGCTTTTTTCATCTCTTTTCCTCCTCCTGAGAAATCGTTCCCGGGCTTTTCCCGGCCGCTAATCAATTGATTTTCCGGTTTTTTTATTCATTTTGAACGCGCTCAGCGTGTTTTTCAAGAGCATGGCCACCGTCATGGGGCCCACGCCCCCCGGTACCGGCGTAATGGCCGCCGTCTTCGGCGCCACTTCCGCGAAATCCACGTCGCCGCACAGCCCGTCGGGTTCCCGGTTCATGCCGACGTCAATGACGACCGCGCCTTCCTTGACCATGGGGCCCTTGATGTATTTGGCCTTCCCCATGGCCGCGATCAGAATATCCGCTTGGGCCGTGACGCTGCCGAGGTCCTTCGTATGGCTGTTGCAAACAGTGACCGTGGCGCTTTCGGTAATCAAAAGGCCCGCCATGGGCTTTCCGACAATATTGCTCCGGCCCACGATGACCGCTTTTTTTCCCGCGATCGGAATGTCATAGCGTTTCAAGAGCTCCAGTATTCCGGCCGGCGTGCAGGACTTCAGCGAATTTTTGTCGCCCAGGAACAAAAGCCCCAAACTCTCGGGCTTGAACCCGTCGACGTCCTTGGCGAGCGCGATGGCGTCGATGACCTTTTTTTCATCGATATGCGACGGCAGCGGCAATTGCACGAGGATGCCGTCAATGTCCTCCCGGGCGTTATAGGCCGCGATCCGCTCCAACAGCTTTTCTTCGGAAACGTCCGCCGGAAGCGCCTCGTTTACGCCGTAAATTCCCACTTCCTCACAGCTTTTGACCTTGGCCCCCACGTAAATCTTTGAGGCGGGATTTTCCCCCACAATGAGGATGGCCAGTCCCGGAACCCTGCCGGTTTTCACCTTGAGCGCCGCCACTTCGTTTTTGACCTCGAGCCGGATGTCCGCGGCGGTCTTTTTTCCGTCCAATATTCGCATAAAAACTCCTTTTTCTGTTCTTTATCGGAGCAGATCGCCCTGTTTCAGGAATCTGCCGTTGACCAGGTCAGCCCCCGTCATTTTTTTCTTGTTTTCCGGTCCGGCCGCCGTAATGAGTACGGCGCCGTTTCCGCATCTGACCACGGGCCCGGCCTTTTTCACGACGCCCGTGACTTCGCCGGGAACGCCGCCCGCCGTCTGTCCCTCGTATTCCCGGACGGCGGCGATTTTGAGAATCTTGCCGTTTACGGTGGCAAAGGCCCCCGGCTGGGGATCCATGCCTCTGACGAAGTTGAAGATCTCCCGCGCGCCTTTGTTCCAGTCGATCCGCAGATCTTCCTTCCCGTAGGGCTTCACATACGTGGCGAGGGCCTCGTCCTGCTTTACGACCCGGACTTCCCCCTTTGCGATCTGATCCACGGCCCGGATCAGGGTCTGAGCCCCGAGTATCGCCAGTTTATCATGAAGGGAGGCGTAATTGTCGCTTTCCTCAATGGGGATTTTCTCCTGCAGGATCATGTCGCCCGCGTCAAGACGCTCGGCGATATACATAATCGTCACGCCCGTCTCGCTTTCCCCCGCGACGAGGGCCCCGTGTATGGGCGCGGCCCCTCTCAGTTTCGGCAGCAGCGATGAGTGGACGTTGACCGTCCCCAGCGGCGGGATCGTGAAGAGTTCCGGCGGCAGCAATTTTCCGTAGGCCACGACTACCATGAGGTCGGGCTTGAGCTCCCGGACTTTTTCGATCAATGTCGGATCTTTGAGCTTTTCAGGCTGGAGAACCGGGATGCCCCGTTCTTCGGCGTAGATCTTGACGGGTCCCGGTATGATTTTACCGCCCCGGCTGTTGGGTTTATCGACTTTCGTAAATACCGCCGCCACGTCATGGAGCGCGTCCAGCGCCCGCAGGGACTGCAACGCGAATTCCGGCGTCCCCATAAAGAGTATTCTCATATTCACCTGCTTTTTTTATTTTCTCCGGATCTTTTTGTCGTTCCGTTCCGCTTCCTCGATGACTTCCACAAAGGACTGCACATCGTTGAATTCTTTGTACACGGAGGCGAAACGCACGTAGGCGACCAGATCCAGTTTCTTCAAGCGCTCCAGCACCATTTCCCCCACTTCCTTCGTGGAAATTTCCGTCCGGAGCGAATTTTGTATGGTTTTTTCGACGTCATTGACCAGAAGTTCCAGCGTCTCCCGGCTGATGTTGCGTTTGACCGTGGCGGTCATCAGACCCCTCAAAATCTTCCCGCTGTCAAATTTATCCCGCCGTTTGTCTTTTTTCACGACATAGACGGCGTTGTCTTCGTCAACCTTTTCATAGGTTGTGAATCGTTTACCGCAAGCGACGCACTCTCTGCGCCTTTTGATGCTGAATCCTTCCATAAATGCTCTGCTGTCGATGACTTTCGTATCCTCGGCGCCGCAGTTGGGGCATTTCATCCGATCACCTCCTCAGATCATCGGCGTTTACGCGGACTCCCTTTTTCCGATACAGGCAATGACTTCCGCCGCCGTTTTGCAGGCCAGCAGCTCCTTGCGGAACGTAACTTCACGGATCAGGCGCGAAATCCGCGCGAGGACCTTGAGGTACGTCTGGCTGTCCCTGGTCGGGGAGGCAAAGACGAAGAAAATGTTGACGTCTTCGTTGTCAATGGATTTGAAATTGATCTTGCTGTCGCTGATTCCGAAGGCAATCGTCAGTCCTTTGATCACATCGGTTTTCGCGTGGGGCACCGCGACGCCCTTGCCGATCCCGGTGCTGCCCAATTTTTCCCGGTAGACGAGGGCCTTGTGCACGACGTTCCGGTTGTCTCCGATATTGTCGGACTTGGCCAGCAGATCCGACAGTTCCTCCAATACCTGGGCTTTGTCCGTGGATTTCAAGTGCAGGTCGATCAAATCCTCCGTCAGGTAATCTGTTATTTTCACAATGTCAATCATATTGTCCCCCTATCAAATAATTTTGAAACTGTAAGTTGATCCCCAGATGATAGTTGATGTATTTTTCATAAAGACCGATGACTTCCCCGATATCTTTTATTTCCGTTTTCGCTTCGTCCGAGACCAGTTCCTTTGTCCGGCCTCCATTCAGTTTATCCAATATTTGCCTCGCGCCCGCGCCTGTAAATATACAACTTTCATCACTTTTTTCCTTTGTGAAGGCCGAACGGGCCAGGGAAAGGTAGTCCCCTTTTTTCTCCGTATCCACACGGAAGCCCTCTTCTCCGATGACCCTATGGAGATACCAGAGCAGGAGCAAACGCTCCAGTCTTCTGTCGCTCTCTGTCTTCAGACGATCCAGCGTCTTGCGCGTCAAGTCGTAGAGTCTGTGGTTTTTTTCTCCGGTAAGGGGAAACCTGTTGAGGATGGCCAGCAGGCAAAGGGCTGTTTCAAAGCTGTCGCTCCGCTCACGGATCGCCCCGTAGGAGTCGATCAGCGTAAATCGCAGCAGACCGAAGCCCCCGGCTTTTTTCCGGAGGGCAAATTCCGAACGGCTGAGCATGTCGGCGGCCGGTAAATCCCGCTTCCGGCTCTTCCGTATTCCCGGGACCGTCAAGGTCAGTTTTCCGTATTCTCCGGTAAAGACGTCAAGAATCCGGTCCGCTTCCCCGAAATCCCTTTTGTTAATTACGATGCCCTCGCACAGCGTCTCGATCATTCTTCGGTCGAAAACTCCTTTTCGTCAAATTTCGGATCCGTCTTTACGCTGGTGATTTTGATTTCTCCGACGGTCGCGGTCTTTTCCAGCACCGTGAAGCGCAAGGGGAAAAGATAGCCGTCGCAGAGCGTGTAGCCGGAAAATTGAATCGTCGTTTTCTCTCCCAACTTTACGCCCTTCAGCTTGCCCGCGTAATATTCCTTCCGAAACGCGGCGTCTTCCTTCTCCATCCGGAAGATGTAGCGCAGAATGTCGATGATCTTGTCCTCGCCCTCGGGGATGGTTTCGACCTTTTTCTGCTTGAAAAGCGGAAGCCAGGTAAGTTTTTTTCCTTTGCTGTAGACGTAGAGCTCTCCCTTGTTGAGTTCGGGCGTCAGCATTTCCTTACGGACGCTGTCGGGAAGCTTGTATTTGATCACATAGGTCGAAGTGTTTTCGCTTTTGTTGGTCCGGATCGTCTCGCTGACCTGGAGTTCGAGGGTCTTGATGGCGGAGATCCGTTTGGCAGGCTCTCCCTGTGTTTCGGCCCCTCTCACGGCAAGCCCTTCCGCCAGGAGACAGAGGAACAAAAGACAAAGGGTAAGCCATTTAACGCCGCGTCGCGGGTCTTGTCCGGTTTGCGGGTCTTGCGGGAGCCGGTTGGGCCGGTCTTTGCTCGGCCGGTCGGGCTTCGGGCGGTTTCGCTTCATCCTGTGGCGCCTCCTCTTTTTCTTCAAGGATCATGATCAGAACCTCGTTCAGGTTGACAAGGTCAATGTCCGATTTGACCTTGATGCTGCGGAAGATTTCATTCTCGTTTTCGTTGATTTCCGTGACGGTCCCCACGTAAAGTCCCTTGGGGTAAATGTCGCTGATTCCCGAGGTATAGACTTTCTCGCCGACGGCGATGGCGTCCTGAAACGTGTTGGGCTCAAAATAGAGGTTGCCGTTTTCCTCGTCGCTGCCCCGGAGGATGCCGAGACTGCCGTTTTCGGTGCGGACGCTGATGCTGTATTTCTCGCCGGTCAGCATATCGACGACGCCGTAATCGGCGTAGACTTCCCGAATTTTTCCGATGACGCTCGTGTCGGCAAAGACGATCATGTCCTTGCGGATGCCGGCTTTTTCTCCGAGATCGATGAAAAAGCGCTCGTAGAGATTGTTGGGGCTGCGAAAATTGACCTTGGCCACCTTAAATATTCGATTTTCCGCGGGTCTCATTTGCAGCAGCCGCTTGAGTCGCTCATTTTCCTGGAGCAACTCCCGGTTGAACTCCGTCATCATGGCGATCTTGGCGTTTTCGGTCCTGAGCGCGCTGTTTTCCTTGACGATCTCCTTGTAGTTCAGGATGGAGCGGGCCGTCTCTTTGATGAAGACGCCGCCCTCATAGATGACTTTCTGGATCGGGAAAAAGAAATTGCTGAGGTTGCCGGTCACATAGAGAAAAGCGCCCCGGAACAGGAACAAAAGCAGGAGAATCCCGATGATAATCAATGAGGATTTCTGGGTTTTCGCCCTTTCCCGGATAATCATCCCGCCAGTCCCCGGATCATTTCCAGAATCAGACGCGCCGTGTCGACGATGTCCTTTTGCTCGATATATTCCTCCGTCGTATGGACCTTGCTCATGCCCGTCGACAGATTGATGGCGGAAAAGCCTTTACCGTTGTAAATATTGGCGTCGCTCCCGCCCCCGCCCGCTTCGACGACGCAGGGGATCCCGAGATTGGCGCAGGCCTCCCGGACGGGTTTCAGAATTTCGGCGTCGGCCGGAAAATCAAAGCCCGCATAGCTTTTGACGACGTCGTTTTCAAAAATGGCGCCGTATTTTTCCGCGGTCCGCCGGAAAATTTCCCCGGTCTCCGCGAGAAGCGCGTCCAGCTTTTCGGCCGAAAAACTCCTGGCCTCGTATTTCATGCTGACTTCGGGCATAACGATGTTTGCCGCCTCGCCGCCCCGTACGATTCCGATGTTGGCCGTCGTGTCGGCGTCGATACGCCCGAGTTTGATCTGCGTGATCGCGTGGGCGGCCACGGTCAGGGCGTTGATCCCCGTTTCGGGGGCCAGCCCCGCGTGGGCGGCCTTTCCGATGATCCTGATCCAGCCGTTGGCGGAATTGGGCGCTTTCGTCACAGCGACGCCGGGTTTCCCCGCCGAATCCAGCACATAGACAAATTCCGGCGCGTATTTTTCTATCGCGAAGTGTTTCGCGCCCAAAAGACCGATCTCTTCGCCGATGGAAAAGGCCAGCACAATGTCCGGGCGCTCGAGTTCATTCTCGAGAAGGACCTGCGCCGTTTCCAGCATGGCCGCGATCCCCGACTTGTCGTCTCCGCCCAGGATGGACGTCCCGTCTGTCCGGATCACGCCCGCTTCCTCCACGGGCATAATCGTCTCACAGGGAACGACCGTATCCATATGGGCCGTAAACATCACCGCCCTCTTGCCGTTTCCGGGGATGAAGGCCGTGATGTTGCCGCAGTCGCCGCCTTCGGCGACGCCCGCCTCGTCTTCAGTTACCGTAACGCCCATTTCCTGCAATGTCTCTATCAAATACTCCCCGACGCGCCGTTCGTGCAATGAGGGGGAGGGGATCTTCACGAGGTCCAGAAATCGCCCGATCAATCTTTTTTCGTTTACCATTTCCGCTCCTTATGCTTGTTTCCGTTGATTCAGTATCAAAATTTTACTATGTTTCCGAAAAAAAATGTTTCCTGTCTGTACTTATTATACTACCTTTTTGGATTTTCTGCAATAAACAATATACAAAAACTGTTTTCCGGATATGTCCGGCAGGGATAAGGATAAAAATTCAGGAATATTTTGAAAATATTCCTGAATTTTCGTTATTTTTTATCATTTTACTCTGTTTATTTCGTCGCTTTCGTATAAGCCCCTTCGGACCCGAAGATGTTCGCGATTTTTTCCTTGTAATAGGCCTTCATCTCTTCCCTGGCGGGGCCGAGATATTTCCGGGGGTCGAATTCCTTGGGATCCGTCGCGAAGACTTTCCGGATCATGGCCGTAAAGCAGAGTCTGCCGTCGGTGTCGACGTTGATCTTGGCCACGGCCGATTTTGTCGCGAGACGCAGCTGCTCATCGGGAATGCCGATGGCGTCTTTGATCTGACCGCCGTATGCTTTGATCATCTCCGTATATTTTGCGGGAACAGCCGAAGAGCCGTGCAAGACGATCGGGAAGCCCGGGATCTTCTTTTCCACTTCGGCGAGGATGTCGAGCCGGAGTTTGGGATCTTCGCCCGGTTTGAATTTGTGCGCGCCGTGGGAGGTCCCGATGGCGATGGCCAGGGAATCCACGTTTGTCCGTTTCACGAATTCCTCCACTTCCTCGGGCTTCGTATAAGTGGATTTTTCCGCCTTCACATTGTCCTCTATGCCCGCGAGAACGCCCAATTCCCCTTCGACGACGACGCCTCTGCCGTGGGCGTAGGCCACGACCTCAGCCGTCAGCTTGGCGTTGGTATCAAAATCGTGGTGGGACCCGTCGATCATGACCGAGGAAAATCCCGCGTCGATACAGGTCTTGATGACCTCAAGGCTTTCGCCGTGATCGAGGTGCAGCGCGATGGGAATGTCCGAGCCCTTGGCCCGGGCGATATCCACGGCGGCCTTGCCCAACAGGGGCACAACCTCTTTGCCCATATACTTCAAAGCGCCCTCGGAGCATTGCAGAATGACCGGCGATCCCATTTCCGCGCAGGCGCCCGTAATGGCCTGCATCATCTCCATATCGTTGAAATTGAAAGCCGGTACCGCAAAGCCGTTCTTGTTTGCCCGTTCAAACATCTCTTTTGTCGTAGAAAGTCCAAGTTCCTGATAGGTATAAGCCATCACAACCTCCTTCGTTTCCTTTTAAAATAAAAATATTTATTCCGCGCTGAATTTGCGCTTTGTTTCGCTCAGAATATACCGCATAAAGGCTTTGAGCCGCATCCGACGCCGGATCAGCGTCAAGGCCTCAGGCAGCATTTCCATGACCGTCGTGATCAGCGTCAGGGTTTTTCCCCGCCTGCCTCCGAACCAGCTGGCCGTGGCAGCCGCCCAGGAAAGGGCGACGCAGGAGACCAGACGCAGGAAAAGCGACGCGCCCCGCAGGAGACCTTCCCAAGTAACGAACCAATTGCCGGGGAAAGGAAGCGTCGCCGCCACTTTTCCTTCCCGGACCATGAGCACGTTTATGGCGCAGGCGACGCCGTACACGAGGAAAAACATCCGCGTCCGCCGAAAATTCTCTTTGAGTTTCCGGTTCCGGAAAATATTCAGCAAAAGCGCCGCCGCGAAGATGCCCGCGAGGATACGCAGGTCGCCGGTCAACGCGTTTGCGAGAAAAAGAATCACAACGCTACTTTTGAATAACATCAATGCCGCCCATATAGGGGACGAGGGCCTTGGGGATTTCGACGGACCCGTCTTCCCGCTGATAGTTTTCAAGGATCGCCACAAGCGTCCGTCCCACGGCGATGCCGGAGCCGTTCAGCGTATGGCAGAATTCGCTTTTGCCGCCGCCCGCGGCGGGCCGGTATTTGAGGCCCATGCGCCGGGCCTGGAAGTCCGTGCAGTCGGAGCAGGAGGAAATCTCCCGGTATTTGTCCTGGGAAGGCAGCCAGACTTCAAGGTCATAGGTCTTGGCCGAACTGAAGCCCATGTCGCCCGAGGACAGCTGGATCACGCGATAGGGAAGTTCCAGCCGCTGCAACACGTCTTCGGCGTTTTGCACCATTTTTTCCAGTTCGTCGTAAGAAGTTTCGGGCGTCGTGATCTTGACCATCTCCACTTTGTTGAACTGGTGAACCCGGATCATGCCCTTGACGTCCTTGCCGTAGGAGCCCGCCTCCCGCCGGAAGCAGGGGGAATAGGCCGTGTAGTATTTCGGCAGGTCTTTTTCCTGAAGGATCTCCTCCCGGTGGATGTTGGTCATGGTGATTTCCGAGGTCGAGATCAGGAACATGTCGTCTTCGGTCGTCTTGTACATGTCCTCTTCAAATTTCGGCAGTTGACCCGTCCCCTCGCAGACTTCGCGCCGGACCATAAAGGGCGTCAATTGCTCCGTATAGCCGTGTTCCGTCGTGTGCATGTCGAGCATAAAGCTCACCAGAGCCCGTTCGAGCCTCGCGCCAAGACCGGTATTCAGCACAAAACGCGCTCCCGAAAGTTTCGCGCCCCGCTCAAAGTCCAGAATTCCCAAGGCCTCGCCGATATCCCAGTGGGCTTTGGGCGTAAAGGTAAAGCTCCGGGGCGTGCCCCAGCGTCGGATTTCCACGTTGCTTTCCTCGTCGGGTCCGATGGGCGTCGATTCATGATAAAAATTCGGGATGATCATCAGCAAATATTTTTGTTTTTCATCCACTTCGGCCAGTTTTTTGTCCAATTCTTTGATTTTTTCGGCGATGACGCCCATGGCTTTGATCTTTTCATCGGCGTTCTGTCCGGCCTTCTTCAGTTTGGCCACTTCCTGGGATTCCACGTTGCGCGTCTGCTTCAGCGCCTCCACTTCGCCGAGGATTCCCCGCCTTTCTTCGTCCAGTTTCAGCAGTTCGTCGAGATCAAAGTTGGAATTTCTGTTTTTCAGCATCTCCCGAACCGCTTCCGTGTTTTCTCTGATGAATTTCAATTCTAACATATTGTCCTCCAATTTCTTCCAGTCGCTTTGTTGTTCCGCTTACTCTAAATAGTATCACCCGGAAAAAGCTGTGTCAACAAGTTTTTCGTGTTATTTGATGGCTTTTTCCAATTCCTTGATGGTTTTCATGAGGTCGGGCAGCTTTTTCATGGCGGCCCGGATCTTGATATCTTCCCGCACAGGCACAAGGGGATAGCCCGTCAGGATCTGCCCGTCGGGAATATTGCCCGAAACGCCGCCCCGGGCGCCGATTACGACATTGGATCCGATTTTGATGTGGCCGGCCACGCCGGTCTGCCCGGCCAGGGTCGTGTTGCTGCCGACTTCCGTACTGCCCGAGATCCCGACCTGGGCCACGATCAGACAGTTTTCGCCGATGATGTCGTTGTGGGCGATCATCACGAGATTGTCGATCTTCGTGTGCCGTTTGACGACGGTATCGCCGATGGCGCCCCGGTCCACGGTGGTATTGGCCCCGATCTCCACATCGTCTTCGATGACGACCGCGCCGATTTGGTCGATTTTCGTATTGACGCCGTCGATCTTCACAAAGCCGAAGCCGTCTCCGCCGATGACGCAACCGGGTTGAAGCACGCAATTTTTCCCTATTTTACAGAATTCCCGTATCGTGACGCCGGGATAGATCACTGTATTTTCCCCGATCTCGACGCCCTCGCAGATGGTCACGTTGGGGTAAACGGTCACGCGGGGACCCAGCACGACATCGTGGCCGATATAGGCCGTAGGCGCCACAACGGCAGTTTCGTCGATTTTTGCCGAACGTTCGATCCGCTCGGCGAAGGGTTTCGTCTCCCTCTTGAAAAAGGCCAGGAGTTTCGGCATCAGCGTCCGGGGGTTCTCTCCCGAGACAAGGTAGGTCTTTCCGGGGATATCCGGCAGCGGAATGTCGGGGACAAGGATCACTTTCGCCTTAGTCTCCCCCAGTTTTTTCAAGAATTTTTCCTCCGCCGCAAAGGTCACCGAGTCTTCCCGGGCTTGAAAAAAGGGGGCCAATCCCGATGTTTCACCGGGATCCGCCTCCCCCTTGACTTTGCAGTTGAGGACGGTAACGAGATCCGCTATTTGATAACGCATAATTACCCTCCCTTTGCTTTTCGCTGTGAGCTATTTTTTCTTTGCGGGTTGCGCCGCCGCAGGCGCCGCTGCCGACGCGGGCGCTTTGTTGATCTCTTTCACGACGTCTTCGGTGATGTCCTTCGTATTTTCACTGTACATCACGGCGTT
This sequence comes from Fusobacteriaceae bacterium, assembly GCA_031272775.1. Classification (NCBI taxonomy): domain Bacteria; kingdom Fusobacteriati; phylum Fusobacteriota; class Fusobacteriia; order Fusobacteriales; family Fusobacteriaceae; species Fusobacteriaceae bacterium. Next base: position 125,061 of record JAISTB010000009.1, read on the forward strand.
GAATTCCAGCACGAGATCGAATTTTCCGGCCTTGGCCACGGCTGAGACGGCGTTGTTGATCTTCAGTTGGATTTCCTGCATCATCTTTGTCTCTTCTCCGGCCAATTCCTGCTGCTTGGTCTGGATTTTCTTCTGGAAAGCCTGTACTTTATCGTTATAGGCCTTTTTCTGGGCATCGGTGGGGCTCTGCGTCGAGTTCAGCTCCAACTGCAGTTTCTGGATCTCCACTTCGTCTTTGCCCAACTCCGTTTCGATGAGTTTTCTCTTATTGTCAAGGGCCGTATAGATGGATTTTGTCTGATTGAACTTCTCCATGACGATTCTGGCGTTTACGATGCCGATGTTCTGCGCCAGAGCGCTGATGGACACGCCCAATACCGCCAGCATGACCGCGAATTTTTTCATTTTTACCATTACCTCCGTTTTTTACCTTTGTTTATTCTCTATCCGACGTATAAATTGTTCCCGAATCGCTTCGGGAACAATTCAAGGGGATTTTTACAAATTGATCTGTCGCTTTCCGGACAGTTGCGCTTAGAACGAGTGTCCCATATTGAAGTAGAATTCCATGCCGCCGTCGTTCATCCGGTTGCCCACGGGCCATCCGAAGTCGAAGCGCAGCGGACCCACGGGCGTGTTGAGCCGCAAGCCCACGCCTGCCGTCGTTCCCCAATTGTGCGGGAATTTTTCGTCTCTCTGGTAATCCTCGTCCCGGCCGTTGTTCTTCCAGGCCCGACCGGCGTCAAAGAACGCCACAAAGCCCAAAACGTCGTTGATCTGCGTCCGGTTCTCGATCGTAGCCGTCACTTTTTGCGTTCCTCTGAAGAAACCGCCGTCATACCCTCTGAGGGAGTTGCCGCCGCCGACCCAGAAACGCTGCGTTTCTTTGGTGGTGTCGGTGGCCAGTCCGCCGATTACGCGATAGGCGAAGGTGTTCTTCTTCCAGAAGCCCCGGTGATAAGTCCTGAGCTCGAGGGTCGTATTCCCGAAGGAACCGCCGTCATAGCCGCCGACGGAACCGCCTTCGATCTGGAATTTGCCGTAGAAGCCCTTTGTGGTGTTCCAGGGATGGTTTCTCGTGTCATAGGTGATGGCGGGCGCCAGACTCCAGAGGAAGTACTTGTCGTCTATGCCCTCGACTTTATTACCGGAGGCCCAATAATAATCGCTTCCGGACTTGGTGAACCGACCTTTGTCCGCTCTCTCCCGAATGTACTCGCCCTTGGCGGTCAGGCTCAGGCGCAGGTTGTTCGAAAGGCCCTTGCCCACCGTGAACTTGGCGCCGAAGGTGTCTATGCGGTGGAACAGTCTGCTGTCGTCATCCTCATACTGGCTGAAATACAGAGACCAGCCGTAGGAAATCCGCTTCGTCCCCTTGATCCAGGGTTCGTAGAAGTTGATGGACACATTGGTATAGTCCTCGCTGGAGCGTTCCGCCGTAAAGCCGAATTCCTGGCCCCGGCCCTTCCAGTTGGTGTCTTTGAGCGAGAGCGACCCCATAAAGCCCACTTCGGAGCCGTAAGAGAGAGCGCCCTGCAGCATGGCCGTCCTTTCCTCGTCGAGGAGGAGCACGATGGACTTGCCGTCGGGATCGCCCTGGATCGGCGTCGCTTCGTATTTGACATTCTTGAAATGCCCCAGTCTCATGAGGTTGCTGACCGTGGCGTCATAGTCGTTGGAATTGAAGATCTTGCCCTTTTCCAGCACGATCTCCCGCTCGATGACATAGCTGTTCGTCTTGAGCTGGTCGTCGCTGGGCTTTCTTCTTTCCCCTTTCTGCTTCACAACCATCTTGTGGTAGGAAAGTTCCCGGATCACGCCTTCGCTGAGGTGGATCTCCAACTGGTTGTTTTTGTTGATGCCCATGTCGGTGATTTCCGTCAGGACATAGCCGGCTTTGTGATATTTGTCCAGAAGCGCGTCCCGGTCGGCGCGAACTTCGTTGATGTTGAAGCGCTGTCCGGTTTTCGTCTTGAAGACTTCAAGCAATTCAGCGTCGGTATAAACGGTATTTCCGTAGAAAACCACCCCGCGCAACACGGGAGTCTCTTTCAGGTGATACACGATCCTTACGCCGTTTCCTTCTCCGTAGGCTTCGGGGATAACTTCGCCAAAGTATCCGCTTTCCATGAGGTTACGATGCCCTTCGATGACTCTCGACCGGGAGAAGTAACTGCCGACCTTGATCGGCACCATTTTCATCAGTTCCGCCCGACTGATTTTTGTGCTGCCCGTGAATACCACGGACGAAATCACAAGGGATCTGTCTATCTGACCAGCCTCAGATAGCGGGATAATCCCTTTTTCCTCCAGTTGCGCCTTTGTCCGCTGTCCTTCCCGGACATCGACGGTGAGCTTTACTCCCCCTTCGTAGACCGACGTCTGGATCGCGGCGTCTTCCACATACTCCAGCGCTTTGATCCTCTCGTAATCTTTGAGCACCGATTCCGTGGAATAGACCTGGCCCTCCCTGGATACCATTACATTAAGAATTGTCTTGGCGGGAATTTCCCTGTTGTTGACGACTTCGATCTTTTTGATCACAGGATTTTCGCCGGCTGCAAGACTTATTATTCCTAATATAACGAACATTAGAACTAACAAGCGTTTTTTCATTACAACCTCCATTTTTTCATGTTTTCAGTCATTGTATGCTTGGTGTTTCATGAAGTTCCTCTTTACTGTTTTCTCTCGTTTCCGACGCCGCAAAAATACGAAAAATATGTCATTACAACAATTTTATATATTTTAGCATTATTTGGCGTAAAAATCAATACTTTAATCGAAAAATCCTGACAATCTCCATAAATCTGTTCAAGGCCGCGGTCTTATTTTGTCCAGACATCGGAAAGCTTGTCATACTTTTTCTCAAACTTCATGCCCACGTGATAGTTGACGGAGTCTTTCCGGCCCGTGTTCCGACTGCCTTCCTTCTTTTTGTAATCCGGCACGCGACCTGCCCCCAGCGTAAAACTCCTGCCGGGTTTGTAGCGGTATTCCAGGGAAACGTCATACTCCTGAAGGCCGCCTTCCTGGCTTCCCGTATTTTTCTCACCGAGGTTGGCGTCCATCAGCGTAATGGACGTCACCCAGAAGAGCTTGTCGTTCCACAGATTGTTTTCCGCTTCCAGTACGGCGTTGAACTGCAGCTCAGAGCTCTCCTCGCCGTAGCGGGACTGCTTCTTTTGATTGAGCAGATCCGATTTTACCCGGAATTTGTTGAGCCCGAAGGCCTTTTTGATTTTTTTCGTGATGGGGCCCATAAATGTCTGGGCGATCTGGTCGTTGAGGATCATCCGGACCAGTTTTGCCGTCGTCTCGTCCTGTACGTCCAGTTCCCCCGCCAGGAGTCCTCTCAAGTCTCCCGAAGAGCCGCCTTCCATGGAGGCCACCTGAAATCTGAGCCGGTCCAGCTGCCCGTGAACGCCGACCTTGACTTCCTCGCCGCTGACGTTGACCCGGGCCTCCACCGATACCGAGGGATTGATCCCCGGCAGATAGTCTTTCTTGTCCGTGAAGGACATGACCGCCCGGTCGACAATAAAGCCGTTTTCGTTGAGGGACAGGGATCCGTCCAGGATTTCCGCCTCTCCCAGCAGCACAAGCTCCGATCCTTTGCCGCTCAGGGTCCCCTCGGCGACGGCCGTGCCCTTGAGGTCCGTCACAAAGGCGTTGACCTCGGCGATATCGAGTTTTATGCCCTTAGTCGCCGAGATGGCCAGATCCAGCTCCACGGGATTGTAAAAGGACGTGTCGACCTTGAAGCCCTTCAACTCCCTGCCGGCCTGGGCCACCTTGGACGTGGACTTGAAGAGCAGATCCCGGAGGATCTGGAACAGCGTCTTCGTCTCCATGGGCAGCGCCTTGACCTCTCCCTCGTCAACGGTCAGCGTTCCGGCCAGTTTGTTTTTGGCGAAATTGAGCTCGGCCCCAAAAAACAGCTGAAACTGCTTGCCGAAATGATAGCGGATGTCCCTCAGGTTCAGATCGAAGCGATAGTCGAGCTCTTCCATGCGATGCTCGCTTTGCAGGGCGTCCACCGTAAAGTTGTTGATTTTCCCCGAGGCGCTGACGTCTCCGCCGTTCATTTTGCCCGTGAAATTTTCGACGGTGACGGTCTTTTGATTGAGGTCGATCCGGCTGTTGATGTCCGTGAAATTGAGAAAATACGGCTCATAGTTGAAACCGGCGTTTTGCAGCGTCAGAAAGCCCTTGTTGCTCTCGTCGGTCAGCGTCAGGTCCAGGGAGGTCGTCCCCCTGATTTCGCTGATCCCGTTGTCCTTCAAAAGGAAGGTCAGAAAACGAAGATCCGCCTTGGGCGACTCGACCCGGATTTCATATTTGTTTTGCTTAAGGTCCGAGTACCCGTAAGCCTTGAGGGCGTTTGCCGAATACAGCAACGAGATGTTGTTGAAGTCCACCCGTTCGGTGTTTCCGCTCACGTCAATGACAAGATTGTTGAAGCGCATGGTGTTCAGGTGGGCTTCCCCGGCATGGGCGGCGATTTTATACGCCACATTGGACAGAGGCCCCGAAACCCCGCCCGAGAGGATCAGCGTCCCGCGCAATTCGGAAAGGCCCGTATAAGAGGTAATGTCTTGAAAAGCCACGGCGCTTTCGGGAACTTTGAGCTCCATGGTCCCGGCCGACAGATCGATGAGCCCGGCGCCCCCGGCCAGCTGTTTTCCTTCGCCGTTGAGAAGCCGCAACTTTTCGAGCTTGATCTTCCCTTTCCCGATTTCTTCCGTATCATAGCTGATTTCCGCCGTGAGGTCCGGGATCATAAAGCCTTTGACGGCGTTTTCTTTCAAGCTCACCTGGGCCTTTGCCGCGAGGGTCCGCCCGCTTCCCCGGGCTGTCAGCTTTCCCGTGACTTTTTGGCGCAGATCCGCCGCCGTCACGTAGCGCGTCATGTTTTCTTCGTTCAGGTCCATGGCAAGCCGCCACGCCTGTTTCCGTATGTCGTAGGCGGCCGTCAGCCTGTTTTCATTGAGCAGGAAATCCTCCGCTCCGACGCTTTCGTTTTCATAGCGGATTTTGCCCCGGATTTCCGCCTCAGATCCGCCGGGAAAATACAGTTTTCCCCCGCCGATCTCCAACGTTCCCAAAAGCGCGTCCCAGGTTCCGCCCAATTTTCCCCTGGCGTTTGCGATGTAAAATTTGACCGGCGCGTCCAGTTTGAGTTTTGTGCTGTTGAGGGACGTCACGGAAACCGTGAGCTCCGGCCGCCGTTCCTCGAGATTCACGCTCCCCCGGACGTCGAAGATCTCGTTTCTCATTTCCTTGATTTCGAGGATCCCCTTTTGAAATCCGGCGGCGCTTTTTACGCCGTAGGTCGCGTAATCGCCCATGGCGACGACGCCGATCTCTCCGAAGAGAACCGCTTCGTTCCGCTCTCCGGCCGTGCCCTGAATTTTCCCGTGAAAATTCAGAAGCTCCGCCGAGTAATTCAGCGAAAGGCTCTCCACGTCAAGGTTCAGGTGATAATTTTTGTTGTTTTCGTATTTGAAAAAGGCCCCCGAGAAATCTCCCCGGATTTTGATGTCCTTCCCCTTTATCCTCTCGTCAAAGAGAAAATCGTCGGCTTTGATTTTGAGATCCGTTACCCGCCGGTTGAGGTCGATTTCGCCGCTCAATTCAATTTTTCCCGCCCCGTCTTTTTTGTCCGCGGACCAGATCCTGTCGCGGTATTTTTCCAGAAGCGTCTGTTCCGACTTCGTGTAGGGCTTGATTTCTTCCCCTTCCTGAGGCTTCTCAGCCTTGTCTTTTTTGTCTTTGGCGGCTTCTCCCTCGGCGTTCTTCTTCCCGGATCCGTTTTTCTCTTTTCCCGTCGCTTCACCTTTTTCCGCGGGGCGGATCAGGGCTTTTTTGATTTGGATCACGTTGTCTTCGGCCTCAAAGTCGATCAAGGCGCTGAGGTATTTGAAATTCAGCGGGATTTTCCCCTTCCCGTCCTCGATCTTTCCGGTCTTCGTATCAAAGTCGATCGTAAAGTCCCCGCTCTTGCCGATAATGATTTTTCCGGTGCGGGGGAAATAATCGAGACTGAATTTGGCGATGTCCGTATCGACGCTGACGTGTTTTTTCATGTCGTCCTCAAGATCATAGGAAAACACGCCTTCAAGGGGCGGAATATAGCTGTTCCCGCTCTGCTTCACGAGGAATTCCACCTTGCCTTTGACGGCGTTTTCGTAGCGCCACGTGAGATCGAGGTCATTTTCCGAAAGAATGGTTTCTTCCTTTCCTTCGGTTTTGTCGAGAATTTTCGTGTTGCCCCGGATATTCCGGAACGTGAAGCCGTCCCGGTCCCGCTCGATATTCCACGAGAGCCGCTCCACGCGGTATTTGTCATAGCGGACTGCATCGGTCCGGAAGGACAGGTTGAGCCGCGGCGAACCGTCCCGGTTGTAGAGCAGATCCATTTCGGGAGAAGCGATACTGAGGGAGGAAAGGTCTACGTTCCTTTCGGCAAGGGCGTCATAGCGGGCCACGTCCCGCCCCTTGACGTCGTGAATTCTGCTGTTCAGATAAAAGCGGCCGGCGCCGTCATAGCTGAAGAAAACTTTTTCCCGGCTGCCCAGTACGTCGGCGAAGGCTTCTCCTTCGATCCGCCGACCGGCAAAGGTCACGCGCCCCTCGACGTCCGTGGCTTCCGCGCCGTAGTGGGTATAGCTCCCGGCGAGGCCCTTGACCGTGGCCCACCCGAGATATTTCGTATCCGATCCGATCTGGAGGTCCATGTCGACCTTCCCGCCGTGAAAGGTCACGTCCCCGTTCCGGTAGCCGTACTGGATCCAACTCGCTTGGGGCGTCACGTTTTTCGCCTTGATCCGCATCCAGTAACGCTGTCCGATATTGGAAAACACGTATTCGCAGGACTCGTCGCCGTCCGCTCCCGAGGCCACAATATAAATGCCGTCGCCCCGTGTAAACGTAATGTGGCCGTTGATGTCGCGCAAGGTCTTTTTGATCTCCGCGTCAAAGGTCCGGTCGATCCAGGTGCACACGCCGTCCACGACGACGATTTTATCGATGGGTACCCGGCTTCCGGGCGGTTTCCCCGACTGTTTCTTGCTTTCATAGCGCAGACGGCTCTCTTCCCGCAAATGTTCGGCGACCGCGTCGACGGCTTTTTTCCGTTTGACGGGATCCGTCTCTTTGATGTTGACCGTGCGAGCCTTGAGCTGCTCCTCATATTTTTTGTTTTTCGAGCCCACGAAGGCTGTAACGGCGTTGATGTCCCGGTCGTCTCTAATGATGACGGCCTCCGTCCCCCAGGAGGTCACTTCCGACAAGCGCAGACGCCGGATGGACTCCTTTGTCCACTTGCCCTCGATCCGGTCGGCTTTTCCGATGAATTCTCCCTTGTAGTAAAGGCTGGGATTGATGACGACGATTTTCCCGTTTCCGACGGAAATGGAATCACTCCGGATTTCCGCCCCAAAAATCGCCCGGATAATCACATTTACCGCATAGGACGTGTGGTAGCGGAACCCGTACCAGACAACAAAAAGAGAAAACAGAACCAGCAGCAAGGCGGCTGTTTTCTTCTTGTTTCGTTTGAGGAGTCTGCCGATGATTCCCATGGATTTTCCGTCCCGGACGCTTTTTTACAGCGGGTTCTTTTGCGGAGTTCCCGCCTTTCGCGGATATTTTTTCGCGCTGACCGCGTTTTTCTTGATTTCAATGACGACGCGTTTTTCTTTGGAAAAAGGAAGCGTCATCCTGCGGATTCCCGTAATTTCGGCTTTCAATTCCGAAAGGGCTCGCTTCGCCCCCTCCGCCTCGCTTTCATCGCTTTTTTGCGGGAAAAACCGCCCGCCCGTTTTGAGGAAGGGAAGCGCGTATTCGATGATGACCGGTAGTCTCGCCACCGCCCGGCAAAAGGCGAAATCATAAGTTTCCCTTCTCCCCTCGATGAGATCCTCGGCCCTGGCCGTGACGATTTCCGTGTTGGCGAGGGACAGCGCGTCCTTGACCTCTTGCAGGAACCTGGTCTTTTTCCCCACGGAATCGAGGAGCGTAAAGTGAATTTGGGGGTTCCAGATCGCGAGGATCATTCCCGGAAAGCCCGCGCCGGTTCCGATATCAATGGCCCTGCGGGGGGAATTGTCTTGATTGTCCCCGGAAATGAGTCCTTGCAGCAGCAGCGAGTCGAGGATGTGCTTTTCAAGGATCGCGTCCTCTTCCCGGATGGCCGTCACGTTCGTATGACTGTTGTATGCGGTCAGTAGCGCCATAAAGCGCAGCAATTGCTCTATCTTTTGCGGGTCGGCGGGAAGTCCCGCCAGCGCCAGCCCTTTTTTCAGTTGTTCCCGCATGTCAATCCCCCCTGAGCCTGAGCGCCACGAGCAAGGCTTGAATATCCGCCGGAGAGACCCCGGAAATCCGGGCCGCCTGACCGATCGTCAGAGGCCTTGCCCGGGAGAGCTTGTCCCGCGCTTCCCGGGGGATATTCCCCACTTCGGCGTAATCGAGATCCGCGGGGATTTTTTTCCGTTCGAAGCCCCGATGGGCCTCGATCATCTGCAGAGCCCGCTCGATGTAGCCCGCGTACTTGACCTGAACCTCCGCCTGATATTCGATTTCCTCCTCATAGCCCGCAAGCCCGGCGCCGGGAATCAGTTCGGCCACGTACTTCACATCATTGAAATCCACATTTGCCCGCCGCAGCAAAGAGGCCAGGGAGATGCCGTCATGGATAAGGGATTCCCCTCTTTTCTCGAGGATCTCGTTGACCCTGGGATTTCCGGGGCCCACATGAAAGCTGTCCAACTTTTCTTTGATTTCCCCGACCTGTCGGGCCTTTTTTTGTACCCGTTCGTATTCCGCGTCGGAGACGAGCCCGATGTCCCGGCCCTTTTTCGTCAAGCGCAAATCCGCGTTGTCTTCCCGCAGCAAAAGCCTGTATTCCGATCTTGCCGTAAACATCCGGTAAGGTTCGTTTGTCCCCTTGGCGACGAGGTCGTCGATCAGCGTCCCGATATAAGACTCGGAGCGTTCAAGGATCAAAGGTTCGAGCCCCTTTCGTTTCCTACTCGCGTTGATTCCCGCCATGATGCCCTGGGCCGCCGCTTCCTCATAGCCTGAGGTGCCGTTGATCTGCCCCGCCAAGAAGAGATTTTCCACGATCCGGCTCTCTAGGCTGTATTTCAGATCCTGGGGCTCGGCGTAATCGTATTCGATGGCATAGGCGTAACGCATAAAAGCGGCTTTTTCCATGCCCTTCATGCGGTGTACGACCGCCTCCTGCACATCGGCGGGAAGCGAGGAGGAGAGTCCGCTCAGGTAAATTTCCTTTGTGTCAAGGCCTTCCTTTTCGAGGAAAATGTGATGGCTCGATTTATCGGCATAACGGAACACCTTGTCCTCTATGGACGGACAGTAGCGGGGGCCGGTTCCCACGATGGTCCCGTTGAAAAGGGGCGAGCGGTCTTTGTTTTGCCGGATCACCTCATGGACGGTTTCGTTGGTGCTGGTCAGAAAGCAGCTGATTTGTTTTTTGTCGCGAATCAAGGCGTCGTCGGTCCGGGAGGAAAATTTGAGGACTTTGTCCGTTTCCCCCTTTTGCTCCTCCAGGCCGCTGTAATCAATGGAATCTTCATGGATCCGGGGCGGCGTTCCCGTTTTGAAGCGTCCCAGCTTCAGCCCCGCCCGCTCCAGAGAAAGCGGCAGCTCTTCCGAGGCCGGTTCTCCCATGCGCCCGCCGCTGAAATGCCTGTCTCCGATGTGGATCTTGCCCCGCAGGAACGTCCCCGTGGCGAGAACCACACAACCGGCGTCATAGGAAAGCCCTTCCCGGGTTTTGACGCCGACGACTTTATTTCCTTCCAAAACGAGCTCCGTGACCATCCCCTGAATCAGGCTCAGGTTGGGGGTCGTCTCGAGGGTCTTTTTCATTTCGAGGGCGTAGCGTTTTTTGTCGGCCTGGGCCCGCAGCGCGCGGACGGCCGGTCCTTTTTTCGTGTTGAGCACCCGGATCTGGATCAGGGTCTTGTCGATGTTGCGGCCCATTTCCCCGCCGAGGGCGTCGATTTCCTTGACGAGATGGGATTTGGCGGGTCCGCCGATGGAGGGATTGCAGGACATGACGCCGACATTATCGAGCGAAACGGTAAATACGGCCGTTCTCATTCCGAGCCGGGCCGCCGCCAGGGCCGCCTCGCAGCCCGCGTGTCCCGCGCCCACCACGATAATATCAAATTGCCGCATTGCTCCCGCCTCCGTTTCCGCGCTATGATTTATCATACGCCGGCTTTGTGTTCCCGGCATGTCACTGTGACTGCTTTTTTCACTGATTTGTTCTTGGAATTGTTCTTGGCCGGTCGGGATTCCGGAAATATTCCCCGGTCCGGAAGTCCGTCCACGCAAGTCCGACTCTATTTTATCATATCCCGGCGGGTAATGCAACTTTTCCCGCGGAGTTTTTGCGCCGCGACTCAACAGAGTCCGTAGGTCTTGAGCTTCCGGTAAAGCGTCGCAAGACCTATGCCCAGGGTCGACGCGATTTTCTTTTTTTCGGAGGCCCTTGTCCCGTAAGCGCGAAGGAGCGCTTCAATGGCCTCTTTTTCCATTTGGGCCAGGGTTTTCGCTTCCCCCGCGACTTGCGCCGAGGCGAATTTCGCGGGTAAATGGGCGGGCAGGATCTCCCGGTCGCTCTCCTCAAGGATATTCACGATATATTCGGCGACATTTTTCACTTCCCGGATGTTCCCGGGCCAGGGGTAATTTCGGAAAATCTCCATGACTTCCGGAGAGATGCCGTGGGTGGGAATGCCGAAAAGATGAGCGTAGCGCCTGATAAAAAAGCGGATCAGATTCTCGACGTCTCCCGGTCTTTCCCGCAGCGGCGGGATTTCAATAGGCACGACGCTCAGCCTGTAATAGAGGTCCTCCCGGAATTTTCCTTCCTCGACGAGGGTTTCAAGCCCGGCGTTGGTCGCCGATATGATCCGGGCGTCCACATCCCGGGGGGCGTCTGCCCCCAGAGGCGTCAGGGATTTTTCCTGAATGACCCGCAGCAATTTCACCTGGAGCGAGAGGGGCATATCGCCGATTTCATCCAAAAAAAGCGTGCCTTTGTGGGCCTGCTCAAAAAAGCCCGTTTTCCCCCGGGGATTGGCGCCCGTAAAAGCGCCCTTCACATAACCGAAAAATTCGCTTTCCATCAGGGTTTCGGGAATGGCCCCGCAGTTGACCGCCACAAAAGGCTCGGCTCTTCTGGGGCCCGACAGGTGAATCTCCCGGGCCGCCACTTCTTTTCCGCAGCCGCTCTCGCCGGTAATCAGGACCGTCGAATCATTTTTGGCCACCTTGGCGATTTTCGCGTATACCCGCTTCATTTCGGGCGAATCGAAGATAAAATCTTTGGAGAAGGTCTCGTCCCTTCCCTCGAGCCAGGTCTTCAGTTTCTCCGTTTCTCGCAGGAGTTCCCGGTTGCGCTCCTCGATTTTTTTCTTCTCAAAAGCCTCGTAGACGCGCCCGCCGATAAAAAGGGCCATTTGTTGCAAAAATCGGATATAGGCGTCTTTTTTGGGCAGGAACTCCATTTTCTGCGCTTCGTCAAAGCAGATGAGCCCGATGACGCCGATGGGTTTTTCCCGGAAGAGGATGGGGGTCGATACTTCGAGGATCTCCCGGCATCGGGACTTGCCGGGGCAGCTTGCGCAGATGTCTTCTTCCCGGGGTTGCAGGATGACCAGGGTCTCGCCTGTGGCCAGCACTTTCCGGTACACGTGGGATTCCCCCGACATGTCGAGGCCGACTTTTTCCCGCAGTCTGCCGGTCCCCGCAATCCGCACGAAATCGGCGTCCATCATTTCCACGTCCATGTTGATGACTTCGGATATGGTGGCGGCGTATTTTTCCAGTTCTTCGAGAATTCCGGCAAACAAGTCCATAGGGGCTCCTTTCTTTTTTTATAGTATAGCACAAATTTCTCAAAATGAGAACCAAAAAGCGGAAAATTTGAAAATTTTCCGCTTTTGCACAATTCTATCGTTCTTTATTTATTTTATCATTTTGGGAATTATTTCTCATAATGATAACTATTCTTGGAAAATAATGTTCCGTTTCCGGTTAGGCAGCACGGACGCGCAATTAGTGGCTTCTTACGTTTGCAAGGACGTAGTCCGCAGCAAATGTTAGAAGACCACTATGTCCCGGCGTCAGCGAGCTTGCGAGCCACAGCCGGGGCTCGCGCCCCTACGCGTTTTCCCGCCTCAATTCTCCCTTTCCCATTGCCGCTTTGTGCCTTTGTACAAGATCGTGTTTTTCCATCCCGAATCCGAACAAAAAATCTTTTTTTCGATTGGCAGGATTTTTGCTTTATAGGCAAGTAGAAAGACAAAATTTTCCGGAGGGATGCAAATGGAACTGCTCAAATGGATCAAAAATGGAAAAAGCCGGAGCCTTACGGCTCAGAAAGAAGAACCCCGGGGCTTCGGCCGGGCGGAAATGGAGGAAGTCCTGTCCTTCCACAAGAGCCTGCCGGGCTATGAACCGACGCCTCTTGCCGATCTGCGAAATCTGGCCGCTCATTGCGGCGTGGCAGCTGTCCGCCTCAAAGACGAATCCAAACGTTTCGGCCTCAATGCCTTCAAGGTCTTGGGCGGCTCTTACGCCATCGGGAAGTACCTGGGCAAAATGCTGGGACTCCCCATGAAAGACCTGCCCTTTCCGGTCCTCATTTCCGAAGAAATCCGGAAAAAATTAGGGAATCTGACCTTCGTGACGGCTACCGACGGCAACCACGGCAGAGGGGTCGCCTGGATGGCCCGGCAGTTGGGGCAGAAAGCCGTGGTCTATATGCCAAAGGGCTCCGCGCCCATGCGCTACGACAATATCGCCGCCGAAGGGGCGGAGGTCACGATCACGGACCTCAACTACGACGACGCCGTCCGTCTGGCCGGGCAAAAAGCCGCCCAAGAGGGCTGGATCATGGTGCAGGACACCGCCTGGGAGGGCTATGAGGAGATTCCCCTCTGGATCATGCAGGGCTATGCGACCATCGCGCAGGAAATCGAAGCGCAGTTGCGGGAAGAAGGGGCGGACACGCCTACCCACGTATTCCTGCAGGCAGGCGTGGGATCCTTCGCCGGGGCGATCCAAGGGTATCTCGCGGAACGCTACCGAGCGGAAAGAGCGATCACAGTCATCTGCGAACCCCACGGGGCCAACTGCATCTATAAGTCCATGGAAGCGGGAGACGGCAACCCCCACGCGGTGACGGGAGACCTCAAGACCATTATGGCGGGGCTCGCCTGCGGGGAACCCAATACCATCAGCTGGAAAATCCTGCGGGATTATGCGGATTTCGCGGTTTCCTGCGACGACTCCGTGGCGGCTCACGGTATGCGGGCGCTCTCGAGTCCCCTGTGCGGAGACAAACGGATCATCTCCGGGGAATCCGGGGCCGTAGGGTTGGGACTTTTCACGCTGTTGACGGAAAAAACTGGCGCGTTTCAGGAATTACGGAAAGCGCTGGGCATTGATGAACATTCGCGGATCCTCTGCGTCAGCACCGAAGGCGACACCGACGCGGAGGGGTTCAGGAATATTGTGTGGAACGGAGCGTATGGGAATACGAAATAACAAGACAACCGATTGATCAAAAAGGAGGAAGGCGTATGTTAACGGAAGCACGGAAATCACAACTGTTGGAAGTATTGGGAAATCTGATTGCCCGCCGGAGCTATTCGGGGGAAGAGAAAGATGTGGCGCAATATATCGAAAAAACCGCAAAAGAACTTGGCTATGACGCCGTGCGCATCGACCGCTACGGCAGCGTGATCTGTACGATCAAAGGAAAGCGGCCGGGCCTGAAAGTCCTCATGGACGGCCATATCGACACCGTTCCTGCGGACGCCGAAAAATGGACGAAAAAGCCCTTCGAAGGCGCCGTTGCCGACGGAAAGTTTTACGGACGCGGCGCGACGGACATGAAAGGGGCCGTCGGGGCTATGCTTCTGGCAGGGGCCTGGCTCGCTCAGGATTCCGATAAAAATTTTGCCGGGGAGATCAACCTCGCGGGGGTGGTCCACGAAGAATGCTTTGAAGGGGTGGCGGCCCGGGAAATCAGCAAGACTGTGCAGCCCGACGTCGTTATTATCGGCGAAGCCTCCCAGGGGAACCTCAAGATCGGACAGCGGGGAAGAGCCGAGATTGTTCTCGAAACCTTCGGCGTTCCTGCCCATTCGGCGAATCCTGAAAAAGGCGTAAACGCCGTCTATAAAATCATGAACATCATCTCGGCCGTCCGGGAGTTGCCCATGAGCCATCACGATATCCTGGGCGACGGTATTCTGGAACTGACCGACGTCAAATCCTCCCCCTATCCCGGCACCTCCGTCGTTCCCGATTACTGCCGGGCCACCTATGACCGAAGACTGCTGGTTGGAGAAACGCCGGAGGAAGTCATCGCCCCCATCCAGCAATTGCTAAAGAAACTGTCGGCCGAAGATCCCCAACTGAAGGCGGAAGTTTCCTACGCCAAAGGCGTTGAAAACTGCTGGACAGGCGAAAAAATAGAGGGAGAACGCTTTTTCCCGGGCTGGCTCTTTTCCGAAAACGAAGCCTATATACAAAAGGCGCTCCACGCCCTTCAGGAAATCGGCCAGACGCCTACGATTACCCATTACAATTTCTGCACCAACGGTTCCCACTACGCGGGGGAAGCGGGCATCAAAACAATCGGCTACGGCCCTTCCCGGGAGAATCTCGCCCACACCATAGACGAATACGCGGAACTGGAAAGTCTCTATGACGTGGCGGAAGGATATTATGCGATTTTAAAAGCTTATTTGTCGGAATGACAAAGGAGGAAAATCATGAACCGGACCCAAATCATCGCTCTCGTTATTATCCTCGTCTACATGACCGCAACGGTGGTCATCGGTCTTTACGCCTCCAAAGCGGGCGCCGGAAAGAAAAAGCAAAGCAACGACGATTTTCTCATGGCAAGCAAATCCCTGGGCCCCGTGGTCCTGGCCGGAACCCTCTTCGCCTCCAATACCGGCGGCGCAAGCACGACCGGCATCGCCACAAACGTCTTCCAGTACGGGCTTTCTTCCGCCTGGTACGTCATCGCGGGGGGCGTCGGCTTTGTCCTCGTTTCCTTTATCGCCCCTTATTTCCGCAGAGCCCAGGCCAACACGGTTCCGCAGATTATCAGTCTGCGCTACGGCAAGGCTTCCCACATCTTTACGGCGGTCACCTCGATTCTCGCGCTCTTTATGGCTACAGGGGCGCAGATTCTGGCGACGGCGTCCATCATCAACGTCGTGACCGGTTTCAACTTCCGGACCGCGGCCATTGTCAGCACCGTGGTCGTCATTCTCTATACCATGGTGGGCGGTTATAAATCCGTGACGGCCACGAACCTTATGCACGTCCTCTTCATCACGGTCGGCATGGCCGTCGCCATGTTCATCATGGTAAATAACAAGGCAATCGGCGGCTTCTCGGCGCTCTTTGCCAAAGCCTCAGCCGCTACCAATGCCAACGGCGCGCCCATGAACTTTCTCAGCATGACGAAAATCGGAGCTACGACCATCTTCGGCTATATCGCCATGTATTTCATGACCTTTCCCACGGGACAGGAGATCGTCCAGACCTATTGCTCCGCCAAAGACGGAAAATCCGCGAAGTTGGGTTCGGTCCTGGCCGGTCTCGTCTCCGCGACCTACGCCATCGTTCCGGCGCTGATCGGTCTCATGGCCTATGTGTGCATCGACGGCTACGCCGCGGACGGCGCCCAGAAAAACGCCCTGGCTACGGCCACCATTACCTTTGCTCCTTCGGTCATTGCGGGCATTGTGTTGGCAGCCATCGTGGCCGCCACCATGAGCAGCGCCTCGGGCAATATGATCGGGACCGCCACCATGTTTACCAATGACATCTTCGTTCCTTACATCAACGGCGGCGTCAAGGACGATAAAAAAGAGATCTGGATTTCCAAAACGGCTATGCTTGTGGTCGGAACCGCGGGGCTTTTCATCGCCCTCGCCGCAAGCAACGTCATCAGCGTCATGATGGGCGCCTTTGCCCTCCGGAGCGCGGGACCCTTCGCGGCCTTCATCTGCGGCCTCTTCTACAAAAATGTAACGAAACGGGCCGGTTTCATCTCCATCGTGGCGGGTACCCTTGTGGCGGCAATCTGGATTTACGCCCTGAAGACCCCCTGGGGCCTGAACGCCATGGTTCCCGGCGGGATCGTCGCCTTCATCGTGATTTTCACGGTATCGGCATTGGATCGGTCGGCGGGCGTGGCCCCCGCGCCGGAAATCAAATTTGAGAATATTTAGGATCGGAAGGAATCCAAGGAGGCGGAACATGAAAAAATTGATCAAAAATGGCGTAATTCTTGACGGGAGCGGAAAAGAAGGCTATGTAGCGGATCTTCTGATCAACGGCGAAACCATCGAAAAAATAGGAACCGTCGCGCCGGATGCGGACACGGATATCCTTGACGCCACGGGCCGCGTTGTGGCCCCGGGCTTTATCGACACCCACAGTCACTCGGACCTGCAGGTGCTGGTGAATCCCTTTATCGAGCCCAAAATCCGGCAGGGGATAACGACGGAAATCCTGGGGCAGGACGGCATCTCCATGGCGCCCCTTCCGAAAGCCTATGTCCCGTCCTGGCGAAAGAACCTGGCGGGCCTCGACGGCGACAGCGACGAACTCGCCTGGGATTGGGAGACGACGGACGGTTATTTGCGACTGATCGCGGAAAAAGGCTCGGGGCCCAACGAGCTGTACCTGGTCCCTCACGGCAATATCCGGATGGAAGCCATGGGCCTTGACGCGAGACCGGCGACCGATGATGAAATCGCCGGAATGCGCGAAATCACAAGAAGAGAACTCGAAGCGGGCGCGGCGGGGATTTCCACGGGACTCATCTACATTCCCTGCGCCTATTCCGAGACAAAGGAACTGACGGAAATCTGCAAAGTGGCGGCGGAATATGACCGGCCCCTCGTGATCCACCAGCGGAGCGAGGCCGATACGATCCTGGAATCCATGAAAGAGGTCATATCCATCGCCCGGGAAAGCGGCGTCCGGATCCATTTCTCCCACTTCAAGATCTGCGGAAAAAAGAATTGGCATTTGATCGAAGACGTCTTGGCGCTGCTGGATCAATGTAAAAAAGAGGGCGTCCGGATCTCCTACGACCAGTATCCCTATGTGGCCGGAAGCACCATGTTGGGGGTCATCATTCCCCCCTGGGCCCACGCGGGCGGCACGGACAGACTCGTGGAGCGCTTGGGAAATCCCGCGGACCGGGAAAGAATGAAGCGGGATATCCTCGAAGGGATTCCCGGTTGGGACAATTTCATTGATTTTGCCGGTTTCGAGGGGATCTATGTGACCTCGGTCAAGACGGAGAAAAACCGGGACTGCATCGGAAAAAATCTCTTGGAAATTGCCATAATGCGTGGAAAAGACAAGTTTGACGCCGTGTTTGATCTGCTCCGGGAAGAAGAAAACGCCGTGGGCATGTACGACTACTACGGAAAAGACGAGCATGTGGCAACCTTTCTCACAAGGCCCGAAAGCAACATCTGTACCGACGGCCTCTTGGGCGGGAAACCGCATCCGCGGGTCTATGGCGCCTTCCCCCGGGTCATGGGGAAATTCGTCCGGGAAATGCGGGCTTTACCGCTTGAGACCGCCATCTACAAGATGACGAAAAAGCCTGCCGAGACGTTTCACATTTCCCGGCGGGGCGAGCTCAAGGAAGGGCATTACGCGGATATCGTGATCTTCGATCCGAATACCATCCGGGACAAAGGAACCTTTACCGATCCGATCCAGTTTCCTGAGGGAATTGAGACGGTCATCGTAAACGGGGAGTTTGCGATTCGAAACGGGGAAAAACAGGAAGTTTTGCCGGGAAAATTGATCCGGATTGCGAAATAAGGTAGATAGATCAAAGGCACGGCTTGTCGCCGTGCCTTTTTGCGGGCTCATGGGAGAATTTGAGTAAAGTAAACATTCTGTGCTTGGGAATATTACGTTTCAAAATTACTCTGGTTCAGCAATTTTTAATAAATTTATAAATGTTACATCATCTTCACAAGCCTTTTTGAAATCTGCTGCCAGTTCTTTGAGTAGGGTCCTGTTTTTTGTGAAGACACAAAATAAACCTGCTTCTGAATCGAATGTTAATTTGTTTAATTGTTCAGGGCATTTGTTAGAAACAAATGCTTTGAATACGGCGTTCCAGTCATAGCCATTACCCTGAAATCCTTTATTCGAGAATTTATTGAAACATTCCATCATATATTCCCCAGTTTCCAACGATAAAGAATAGTTTTTATCTTCTGCGTTTCTCAAAAAGGTAAATGGCAATATTTCTTTGTCGAAGCTGGTCATTTTGATTGCTGGTCTGTATATTGGGAAATCATACTCGTAAGTACTTGGGTATCCTCTAATTAAATCTGGATTAATGATAAATTCTGTTTCAACGGCTGCTGTAATCCCATGAGGTGTCGTTAATTCACCATATGGTCTCGCTAATATTTCGGGCACATGATCAATCAACTCTCCAGTTTCTTTGCAAAAAGTATTCGTTCTTTCAACATAAAACCCATAATCAAGATTTTTTTCTTCTTCTGAAATTTCTTCATTGCCGATTGTCATAAAATATCCCATTGACCATTGAAGATATGTAACAATCGTCGGCGCCAATAATAATTTAGAATAGTCTTTTTTAAATTCTTGAATATCAATTTTTTGGCTTGAATGTTGAAATATAAATATTAGAATATTTCCATGCACGAAACCTTTATAAATATTTTCTATTTTCCCATTCAATACTTTTCCATAAAAATATAATCCTTTACGTGGGGAGAATACGAAAACATCTCCGGTTTTGATAGCTTTTCTACTTTTTTTCAAAACTATAAGCTCTATAAAACCTAACTCTTGTAAATTATTGATCATTTTTTCAATTTCTGGATTGTTTTTCTTAATTTCTTGAATTCTTCTTATGGCAGTCATTATTTCTTGCATTTTCCCTCCAAGTACTTAGATTTTGAAAAATAATATTATTTGATCTTTTTCCCCATTTGCTTAAAAAATTCTGCAAAAACTTATTAACCAATGGGTGAAAAGTCTCGATAAAGGCTACGTCACGCCATAACGTATTGTCTTACCTTTAAGCCCGCCAATGGCGGGCTTTCTCTTCAAGTAGAGGGGGATCATACAATAATCCCGTCTTTTTCCATGAGATAGCATATCTCCAATGTCAGGAATTTTTCAGCAAGGGCGCGGCTTATCTTGGCCTGAGACTCATACCCGGTCCATAATTTCGCTTTGGCAATATACGCTTCTCGAACGGATTCCGGCAGCGCCTCAAACTTCTCCTGATAACGCCGCTCCTTCTCTTGGGCTTCCTTCACTTCAGCCTCTCTATCACGTTTCGTCGGCCATTCAACAGGCTCCTCTTCTTTGTTAACCCCGTCTCTTGCGCTTCTATCCGTGATTTTTTTAATCGTTGAGCTTGACACCGTATCCAAAAGCTTATACGTAATAATAGCGCCACTTGAAGCACCTTTCTGATCATAATATGTCTCGATAGTTCCCCAGGCAAATCTATAGGGTGGTTTTTGACCTAATTCTTGTTCCAACCAAATTTCGAGTTTTTCTTTATTCTCCATTTCATTTTCATATGACCAATAACGCCAAGAAGGAAACTCACCATTTTCAGAATAATACAGGTTAACCTTGGACAATATATTTTTCGGAAAGAAAGAAACTGATATTATAAGATAGGTAGTCCCAAATCTTTGCGGGTACAATCTAAGCCTTTTCATTACATCCCCGTCATCACTTTCGATTTTGCTTTTGTTCATCGTGTTCCAGAATTCTGTAATAGTCATTCCTTTGCGGATGATAAAGCCGTCATCGAGAATTAAGTTACCATTCGTTTTATCGATCATTATAATCTCCTATTTTATATTTGTCATCTGTATAGTTGCTATTGGTCGAAGTGCATTTTCATAATCTGGTATATAATATTGTGTAAAACCCCCAGGCCCGTTTTTAATATTTGCAGTTGCAATTGACTGTGCAGCATTGGGGTAAAGTCGGCCAATGGCGGGCTTTTGAGGCGGGGGCATGTCAAATGAAAACCGGGTCAAACTTGTGCGCGTTCTTTGTATCCATTGATCGTGTCTACTACTCGTTGCGCATCTTCAATTGACATTCTATTTCCAAAAGAAAAAATATATGTCTCCCCTGAACCCCACATTTTTCTACACATGTTAATATATGGCTCACTTAGTCCGCCTGGCTTCTTCTCAATCCATTTTTTTCTCCTTCTGTTTTCTCATACCAATGTTTTTGATCTGGTTTCATTTTGATATCTAATTTTACTATTCTCAATGTTTAGAGACCGCCATTTTTCAAAAACAAACATATTTGAATATTTCGCTCTGATATACCAGTGAGTCCGGTCAACCGTTCCACGCAATTCGGTTTTTCGTACCAGAGGTTCCGGATTGGTTCCAAATGCCTTATAATAGTGGTATGCATCAAGAA